>NZ_JAGUUD010000090.1:0-36567 GCF_020177535.1 Paraburkholderia sp. XV
TTTGCGGCGGCAAAGAAAAGTAGGTGCCGCCCCGCACAGGGGCGACGCGTGAGGCACGCTAACGAATCGCGGATGCCGGCGAAATCACGAGCAAACCCAAACCCAAACCCAAACCCAAACCCAAACCCAAACCCGGCGCCCCCCGCGCCGCTATCCCCGGATATCCGTTAAGATACGACCGCGCAAAACCTTACACATCTATACGATCTCACCGCGCACCGCAACGCAGTTGCAACAACACCGAAACCTGAATGCAACCCAGGTTGAAGCGCAAAAACAAGGCGGCGTCCGACCGCTAAAACCTTAAGAAGGGACCGACCCAGCATGACCGACACGACCATCTTCTCCCCCTCCGACACCCGGCGCCGCATCTTCGCGATCGTCGGCGCTTCGTCGGGCAATCTCGTCGAGTGGTTCGATTTCTACGTCTACTCGTTTTGCGCGTTGTACTTCGCGCCGGCATTCTTTCCGAAAGGCGACACCACGGCTCAACTGCTGAATACAGCGGGCGTGTTCGCTGCCGGCTTCCTGATGCGCCCGATCGGCGGCTGGTTCTTCGGACGTCTCGCGGACAAGCGCGGCCGCCGCTTCGCGATGATGGTGTCGGTGTTCATGATGTGCGGCGGCTCGCTCGTCATCGCCATGCTGCCGACCTATGCGCAAATCGGCGCGCTCGCGCCCGCGTTGCTGCTGGTTGCGCGCCTGTTCCAGGGTTTGTCGGTGGGGGGCGAATACGGCACCAGCGCAACCTACATGAGTGAAGTCGCATTGAAGGGACGTCGTGGTTTCTTCGCGTCGTTCCAGTACGTGACGCTGATCGGCGGTCAACTGTTTGCGCTGCTCGTGCTCGTGATCCTGCAGCAACTGCTGACCACGGAAGAACTCAAGGCCTGGGGCTGGCGCGTGCCGTTCGTAGTCGGCGCGCTTGCCGCACTGGTCGCGCTGTACCTGCGCCGGTCGCTCGACGAAACGACCACGGCCGAGACCCGTCAGCGCAAGGAAGCGGGCACGCTGCGCGGCATGTGGCAGCACAAGGGCGCGTTCTTCACGGTGCTCGGCTTCACGGCAGGCGGCTCGCTGATTTTCTACACGTTCACGACCTACATGCAAAAGTACCTCGTCAACACGGCGGGCATGCATGCAAAGACGGCCAGCAACGTGATGACGGGCGCACTCTTCGTGTACATGATCATGCAACCCGCGTTCGGCGCGCTGTCGGATCGCATCGGCCGCCGTCAGTCGATGCTGCTGTTCGGCTTCTTTGCGACGATCGGCACGGTGCCGCTGCTGCACGCGCTGAAAGACGTGACGAACCCTGTCATGGCGTTCGTGCTGGTCGTGATTGCGCTGGCCATCGTGAGTTTCTATACGTCGATCAGCGGCCTCATCAAGGCCGAGATGTTCCCGCCCGAGGTGCGCGCGCTCGGCGTCGGCCTGTCGTATGCCGTTGCCAACGCGATCTTCGGCGGCTCGGCGGAATACGTCGCGCTGTGGCTCAAGCAGGCGGGCAGCGAGTCGATGTTCTACTGGTACGTGACCGCGCTGTGCGCGATTGCCGGCCTCGTGTCGTTCCGCATGCGCGATCCGTCGAAGGTAGGGTATCTGCGCAACGAGCCGTGATGCGTCCGGTCTGAAGCGAAGCTGAAATGCAAAAAGCGGCTCTTACAAAGAGCCGCTTTTTTTATGGTGCTTCCCACCGCTGCGCGAAGACGCTCAGCGAAAGCGCGGCGCCGAAGGCGGCAATCCGCCGCGCCACCTCATTGCGACGAACGCGCGCGCGATCAACGACAGGTGATAGTAGAACCGCGCGTCGAAGCCATATGCATACGCATACGCATGCTCGAACGCCACGCGCAGCGCCGCAAGCGGCGCATCGTTCTTCGCGTACAGCGAAACGACGATGGGCGCGAGCCTCCTCAACGCGAGCCGGCGGGCAGGTTCGAGCGACGCATCGAGCCTGAGTGCCGTCACGAACTCGAAGGCCGTCCGCGAAGCGGCGAAGGCCGAACCGCGCGTGCTGTGCGAGATCGATACATCGGTTTTCCGGTAGTACGACACATAGCGATGGAGGTAATACACCTGTGAAGCGGCAAGGCACAATTCCGAGCCGAACACGTAATCGCAGCACGTGCCCACGTCGTCGCGATAGCTGATGCGCTTCACGAGGTCCGCATTCGCCATCCAGCCGTTGTTCGGAAACATCTGCACGAGACCCGTGCGCCCCGGCTGTTTTTGCAAGCCCTGCGCGCGCGCCGTGCGATGAAAGTCGGCATTCAGCGCCGCGCTTTTCGACGTATCGACGTTGCCTTGCGCATCCACTTCGTATTGATCCGCGAATGCGACTTCGAGTTGCGGATGCTGTTGCCACAGTTCCAGCAGACTCGCGATGCCGTCGCTGGCGAAGTAGTCGTCGTCGTGAATCAAGGCGATCTTTTCGCCGCTCGCGCGTGCGAAAAGACTTGCGACGTTACGTGCCTGACCGAGCGACGGCTCGTTCTTCACGTAGCGAATGCGTGCGTCCTGCGCATAGCGCGCTTCGATCAGCGCTTGGGTACGATGGTCGCTCGAATCGTCGCCGATCAGGATTTCGATGTTCGCATGTGTCTGAGCCAGACACGAGTCCAGACATTCGACGATCAGTTCAGGCCGATTGCAAGTCGGGACGCAAATGGAAACCTTGCAGGATGTCGTCATTGTTTTCCGCTCGCTCCATTAAAACGGATGCAGCGAACGCTTCACATTACGAAATCTTTCGCTGCAAGCGGAAAGGTAGATGAAGGGGGAGAAAAAATAACCAGAAATAATTCAGTAAAAAATGCAGGGCGCGTCGAGTCGAACGGCACACAATGCGTAGGCCGCATCGAAAAAGATGCGGCGGCCCTGCAAAATGTGCAGACCACCGCATTTCTTGCCGCAAATGACCGCGCTCGCGCGCGATCTGGTACCAGAGCCAATACCGGCCGAATCAGCCGACGGAAGGCTCGCCCTCGCCTGGTTTCTTGCCGGGCCGATCGGCGGGCGACCGCTTGCGGTCATCGTCGTGACGTTCGGGCATCTTGCTGTTTTCGTTGTCGCTGTGAACCGGGTGCTTGGGATGTTCGATGTCGCCGCCCGGGCTGGTCGTGGCTGCTTTTTGCTGCTTTTCGCTGCTCATGAGACGCTCCCTCTGACAATGCCTGTCGATGATCGAGCAATTGCCGCTCCCGTCTCGCCATTGATAGACTCACCGCAGGCGCCAATCATTAAAAACAGCCTGACGGAGACAAACTATGAGCAAAATCGCGTTTCAGGATTTCGAACGCCAGGTCTTGCAACGCCACATGATCCGCGGACACGTATACGAGAATGCCGCGGCGCTCGTCGACCGCGCGAACGCGTGGCTCGCCGAGCACAACGTCGATGTGATCAACGTCGAAAGCCTGTCGACGTTCGGTTCGGGCGACGATACGAGCGTGAGCCACTGGTATTCGGGTATCCGCGTCTGGTATCGGGTCGAATAGCGTTGCGGCGCGCGCCGCGTGAACAATCGCGCTACTTGCCCGAGACCACCAGCTTCACCTTGTTCGCGCCCGCAGGCATGGCGGTGATCTGCGTGCGCGTTTCGCGCGGACCGATATAGAAGTGCTGGCGAGCAGGCGAATTCACGTCATGCGTGGCGTCGGGCAGGCACGAGGCGATATCCGCCGCGACAGCCTGCAACGCCGCCGTGCCCGATCCTGCACCGCCGCTCGGCGTCCATGAGCATTCGTAGCTGCCTTTGGCCGCGCCGCATTGCGCGTCCGCGCCGTAGGGCTGCGCGACGCCTTTGCCGTCCTCCGGCGTCAGTTGGGAAAAGCCCGTCGGCGCCGCCGCGACGATGCGCTTGAGCGCCGTGCAGGGGCTGGGGGCGTCGTCGGCGTGCGCCGATAGCGGCACCGACGTCGCGCATGCGAGCGCGGTGATGATGAGCATCCCGTGGAGGGGATGGATGCGACGGGCGCGTCGGCTCGGGTGCATGTGCGTCTCCTTGGCATGGATGGCCGCGGAGCGTGCGTTCGCAGCCGATCTGCCCAGCACTGTGCAATGAACGCGCCTGATCGCTCTGGCGCGCCGCAAGCACCTGGCAGGCGCGACATGCCGCGCACAGAAGAAGCACGACGTCAGGCCGTCGCTTCGTGATGTTCTTCGCGTTCCAGCGAGCGTGTTCGGCGCAATTCCGGAAACAGCTTCATCCACAGCAGCGCGATCGCGATCGTCGCGCATCCGCCGACGAGCACGGCCGTTTGCGCGCCCCACCAGCCCGCCGTCACCCCCGACTCGAACTCGCCAAGCTGATTCGACGTGCCGATGAACAGCGAATTGACGGCGCTGACCCGGCCGAGCATGTCGTCGGGCGTGCGCAATTGCACGAGCGACAGCCGCACGACCACGCTGATCACATCCGATGCGCCGAGCGCCATCAGCGCGAGCAGCGACACGATGAACGAATGCGACAGTCCGAATACGAGCGTTGCGATGCCGAACGCGATCACGCCACCGAACATCGCCGCGCCGGGCCGCTTGCGCAACGGGAAATGCGCGAGCCAGATCGTGCCGCCGAGCGCGCCGACAGCCGATGCGGATCGCAGCAGGCCGAGGCCGAGCGGCCCGGCGTGCAGCACGTCGCGCGCGAAGATCGGCAGCAACGCGGTCGCGCCGCCGAACAGCACCGCGAACAGATCGAGCGACAGCGCGCCGAGAATCACCGGCTGGCTGCGGATGAAACGCACGCCTGAAAACACCGATTCGAGCGTCACGGGCGCGCGCGGGACGGGCTTCGTGCGCAGCGGGATCGTGCTGACGGCAGCGGACGCCAGCGCGAACGACAGCGTGCACGCGAGATACGCCGCACCCGGCCCGATGCCGTAGAGCAGGCCGCCAAGCGCCGGCCCGCCGATCTGTGCGGCCTGGTTCGCGGAGGTGGCCCACGCGGTCGCCTGCGAGAGTTGCGCGCGCGGCACGACACCGGGCAACAGCGACGCCACAGCGGGCGACTCGAACGCGCGCGCCGCGCCGACACAGGCGGCGAGCACGTAGATCACGGGCGCGCTGATCCAGCCGCCGAACGTGCCCCACGCGAACAGGGCGGCAGCCACGCATTCGAGCCCCTGGCAGATCGACGCGATGCGCCGCCGGTCGTAGCGGTCCGCGACCTGGCCGACGACGAGCGTCAGCACGAACATCGGCAGGAACTGCGCGAGGCCGACCAGACCGAGCGCGAATGCGCTGTGGGTGAGGGCGTAGATGTGCCAACCCATCGCGACGGCGAGCATCTGGAACGACAGCGACGACAGTACGCGCGTACACCAGAAGCGCTGGAATGCCGTCTGTCGGGGCAGGCTGATTTCGGGTTCATGGCCGGCGTCTTCGACGAGCTTGCCGAACGCGTCGGGGGCGGTGGAGGAGGTGTTCGGGGCGACCTGTTCGCTGGTGTCGGCGGGTGGTGTTTTCATCGTTAGATGGATCGTCGTCCCATATGACGGGCACGATTTCCGTCGTGCATGCGCGCCTGCGCTCAGGCACCGCATTTGCACGCGCATTGGTGGAAATAGAGCAACGGAACTGCGTGTTCTGTCGACGCTTCGTTCGGGCCGCCAAGTGTAGAGCAAGTCAGCCCCGCTTGCCGCGTCGCGCCCGCAGGCGTCCGCATGACCCGTTACGCGGTATTACGGTGACGTTGCTGCGCCTTTCAAACGACCTATATGAACGCTTGACCATGGATGATCTGCTCGCCCGTATGTTTCATCTGCAACCATCGCTGCTCGTATCCCTGACGCATGACCTGATGCATGCGGGCGTGGCGATTCTGATCCTGATTGCCGGCTGGTGGCTGTCCAACCGGCTCGGCGTGCTGCTGTCGAGGGCCATGTCGCGCACGCACGCGGACCCGACGCTCGCGCCGATGATCAACGCGATCGGCACATGGACCGTGCGCGTGCTAGTGCTGTTCGCGGCGCTCAGCGAAGTCGGCGTCGCGACGGCGAGCGTGCTGGCCGTGCTCGGCGCGGCCGGTCTGGCTATCGGCCTCGCGCTCCAAGGCACACTGCAGAATATTGCAGCCGGAATTATGTTGCTGATGCTGAGGCCATTTCGTGCCGGCGACGTGATCGAAGGCACCGGCGCGACGGCGGGTATCGTGCGGGAAGTGGGGCTATTCACGACGCGTATCGAGCGCAGCGACGGTAATGCCGTTTTCGTGCCGAATAGCCAGATCTGGAGCAATCCCGTGATCAATTACAGCAGCGGCGGCACGCAGCGCGTCGAAGTGAAGGTGGACATTGCGCAGCGCAAGGACGTCGCCTGCGCGATCGAGGCGCTGAAGAAGATGATCGCGAGCGATCCGCGCGTGCTCGGCGGCACGACGCTCGCGCCCGTCGTGACGGCAGCCGATTACCAGCGCGAGGGCGGTGCGGCGGTGCGGGTCGCTGTCTGGGTCAGTGGCGCGGACGCTCAACTCGCTGCCGACGATATGCGCGATCGTGCGCGGACCGTGCTGGAAGAAGCGGGCTGCAAGACAGCCGACGCTGCCCGCGGGCAGCGTGCGCAGACGATGCGTGCGCGCCAGTCTGAGACGCCTTTCGCTTGATAGCCAGCCGCCCGGCCCGCGCCGTTTGACCGGGGTCGGGCCGAAGACGCGCCTTATCATCCACATACCTCGGCCTGCGCCAATTGGCGTGCGGCACGCACCTTTTCATCGCGAGATCTGCCCGTTTTCTGAGCCTTCCCCCGTGACTTTGCCATTTTCCGAAGCCACACGGTGTGCACGCGAGCGTGCATTTCCGCGCTGGCATGTTGCAAAGCCGCAATTTGGCCTAGGTACAAACCCTAGTATTGAGATAAAATGGCGGCTTACAGGAAGAGATTGTCATGTCGCCCCGTTTTCAGATCTTTGAAAAAATTGCCTTTTCGCTGGTCGTGATGTCCGCCGTGCTGTGCTCCGGCTATATCGCGTGGGAAACCTCGCCAGGTTTCCAGGACGCCGTGCATGCGAGTGCTGCGGCCGTGCGCTGGAGCGGCGACTACTCGTTCATCTGCGCGTCGACGGCGACTAACGCCTGCGACCAGCTGCCCGTCGACTGACTCCTCAAAGCCGAACGGCATACTAAGCTGGCGCGTCTCTCGACGCAGGCCAGCGAGCAGCGTCGCGTAATTTTCACTCCCTCCGTCCGACTTTTTTTCAACGCACCAGCCCGCCTTCCGGCGTGAGCTGCGTCCCGCCTCGAAACTGCATCGGGAATGCCGCTTGCTTTCTATAAGCGGCTGGGCTTCGTCTGTCGCCACGACACGCGGCCCGCCCCATCGACAACCGTCGTCGCAGCCCGTCGCGCATCTCGCTCCGGACTGCACGGTCCAGAACAATTCCGATGCATTCAGGAGCCGCTCCATGACGCCCGCCACCCGCTATGAAATGCAGATCCTGCAAACGGACATGCGCATGCTGATCGCCGTCGACGACACTGCAATCGAATTCATTCCCGGCACGTCGGCGAGCGGTGACATCGCGGGCAAGCCCTATGCGGTGCTGCACACGGATTCGCTCGCCACGCTGAGCGGCTGGCGCGAGGTGATGCAGGCAGGCGGTCGCCCGCATCGGCTCGTCAATACGGCCTATGGCTACCGTCAGGAAGTCAACAATCCCGACTGGTAAAGCCACCGTTGAGGCGCGCGCCAACGCGCCACGCTCCGGCTCCTCCACCGCTAAACGCGGCGCATGCTGACGATCCTGCTCACGGCCGTCGTCACGCTCGTCGTCGTGCTCGCGATCGCCAATCTGTCGACGGGCGAAAAGAAGATCGAGCACAAGATCGAGCGCCGGTACGGCACCGACGATCCCCAGTTCATCCGCTCGATGGGCCTGCTGCTGGGGCCGCCCGTCACATCCGGCAACCGCTTCGAGGTGCTCGTCAACGGCGACGAGATTTTCCCGTCGATGCTCGAAGGCATTGCCAGCGCGCAGAAAACTATCACCTTCGAAACGTTCATCTACTGGTCCGGCGCGATCGGCGAGCAGATCGCCCGCGCGTTGTCGGAGAAGGCGCGCGCGGGCGTTGCAGTGCATGTGCTGCTCGACTGGGTTGGATCGCAGAAGATGGACCGGCACTATCTGCAGATGCTCAAAGATGCCGGCGCTGAAGTGATCCAGTACCACAAGCCGCACTGGACCGGGCTTGGCCGTATGAACGACCGCACCCACCGCAAGCTGCTGGTGATCGACGGACGCATCGGCTTCACGGGCGGCGTCGGCATCGCGCAGGAATGGACAGGACATGCACAGGACGACATGCACTGGCGCGATTCGCATTTTCGCGTGACGGGTCCTGTGGTCGGCCACATGCAGGCCGTCTTCATGGACAACTGGATCAAGGCGACCGGCAACGTACTGCATGGACCCGACTATTTTCCTGAAGCGGATGAAGCCGGCGATGGCCTTGCGCACATGTTCAGCAGTTCACCGTCCGGCGGCAGCGACGACATGCAGCTGATGTATCTGATGGCGATCACGGCGGCGACGCATTCGATCCATCTTGCGAGCGCCTATTTCGTGCCTGACCGGTTGACGATCAACGCAATCGTCGAGGCCGCGAAGCGAGGCGTCGACGTGCGCATACTCACGCCCGGCAGGCACATCGACACGCATACCGTGCGCGAGGCGTCGCGTGCATGCTGGGGACCGTTGCTCGAAGCAGGCGTGCAGATGTTCGAGTATCAACCGACGATGTTCCACGTCAAGCTGCTGGTCGTCGACGAATACCTCGTGTCGGTCGGCTCGACCAATTTCGATTCACGCTCGTTCAAGCTGAACGACGAAGCCAACCTCAACATCTATGACACGGCGTTCGCGCGCCGTCAGACGCAGATCTTCGCCGACGATCTCGCCAACTCCAGACGCGTGACGCTCGACGACTGGAACAGCCGGCCATGGACGAGGAAACTCGTCGATCGCGCGGTCGCGCTGCTCGATTCCCAACTTTGACGTGCAAGCCTGGGCGCATGACGCCCGCGCGATCCACGCGTGACGGCGCCGGCATGCATCGGCGGCGCGCGCTCGGGCGGATCGCCTGCGGGCGGCTCCTGGCTGGGCGGCGCGCGGTCCGGTTCACGCCCCGGAATGGGTGGCGAACCCGGATCCGGATCGGGATCGTCGTCGGGTGGCGGCGCCGGATCGGGTTCGACCTCGGGTGGCATGGGCGTATGCAGTCGGTTGCGGATGCGAGTCGATGAAATGGAAAACACTGGAAACGCGGTCGGGTTCATCGTGTGGATCTCTCGGATGCAGTTCGATACACCGACGTAGTTCCGCAATGCATGTGCCATCCATGTCTAGCGTCGCAATGAATGCCAGGAGCAGGCGTCCTGCAAGATAGTTCAACGCGCGCGATAGTGCATCGTGCTAGAACCGCTCGATCATCCCGATCTGTACGCCCCGAACGGGCGCCCCCGGATACGCGACGGGGATGCCCGTTACGTTCACCCCGCGCAGCGTGAACGTGGCCTGTCTGCGGTTTTCGAGGTCGGCGGCACTGAGATAGAGCAACAGCGCCTTCGACAACTGATAGTCGAAGGCGATGCTGAACTGGTCGGCGTCGTTGTCGCCCCCGCTGCGGTCGCGCGCGTGCGCGTAGCCGACGGAGGCACTCGCCTGCGGCGTGATCTGCCATAGGGCTGAGATGGAGAGCCCGTCGTCGTGATAGCGCGGCGTCCCGCCATCGCCGTTGAAGTACGCGACGAAGCCCGTAAGCGTGCCCCATTGGTACGACGCGCCTGCGAAGTTCGCGCGCAAGGCGCCGTCACCGTGTGTCTGCTGGTGCGCGTAGAGCAGCTTCATGCCGCCGAGCGCCCACTCGGCCGTTACGTAGTAGCCGCCAATGCCGTTGCCGTCGTCGCCCGGATCGCGCAGCGCGATCATGCCCGTCGCGCTGAAGCCGCCAATGACCGGCGACAGATAGGCGAACGCGTTGTCGGTATAGGGCGTGATCTTCGACAGGTTGTTCAGCCCGGATGCGATCGTGCCCGCCCCGAACGCATCGAGCTGCCCCTTGAACGGAATGTAGAGGGGCGAATACTGCCGGCCGGCGCGCAACTCGCCCCACGCGCCGTGCGCGCCGATCCACGCCTGCCGGTTGAAGAGGCTGCCCGGCACCGAAAACGCGCCGCTTGCCGAATCGAAACCGTTCTCCAGTGTAAAGACGAGGCTGTTGCCCTCGCCGAGCGGCTCGCTGCCGTGCAGGCCGAAGCGCGTGCCGCGATATGCCCCCGAGTCCATGCGCGCGACATAGCCGCTGCCGGGATTGGTTACTTCGATGCTGGTGTCGATCAGCCCGTAGAGCGTGACGGAGCCTTGCGCACGGGATGGCGACGCAATAACGAACAGACAGGCGAGGGCAAGCAGGCGGCACACGGCAGCGAGCGCGACGGGGCGTCGCCGGGAAGGCGGGAGAGGAGCGGGACGCGGCAGCCGGCGGGACGTGACGGACGTTGGCATCTTTCGGGCGATTGTTATGGCGTCGCGAGGGAGCGACGCTATCGACGACACTGCCGCATGCAGATACCAGCGAATACTAACCGAACATCATCCGCGCGAGTCGCCTTACATGTTCGTGTAAGAGCTACACCAGCCGCCGCCTGCCACCTGCTTCGTCCCGAACAGCGTGCAGCCGCCCCATGCATCCGTCGGATTGCCCTGGAACAGCGAGCAGTTGTTGCAGGTCTGCCCGGCCTGGTAGGCTGGAAAGCGCGTCTTGTCGACTTTCGTGGCTGCGCTTACGTAGCCGACTGCTTGCGCCGCGGGATCGCTTTCGCTCAGCTTGTCGTCGGCGCGCGCTTCGCGGCTCGCGGCGAGCGCTGCGCACAGGCCGGCGGCGGAGCCGAGGCCCGCGACGATGAACTCACGCCGGGTTGTTGTCATGATCGGTCTCTGGTGGGCGAGGCGGTGCGGTGGAGGTGAAGGACGGCATCGGCCGCCGCTGGTTGATCGCGGCGAACACGGCCATCAGCAGCACGAATGCGAGTACGAGCAGGCTCGCGTTGAGCAGCGCGCGTTCGTAGCCGAGTTCGCTGACGTCGATGAACGGATAAGGGTAGAAGTCCGATAGCGCGCCGCGCAACAGGGTTAGCGCCAGATAGCCGAGCGGGAACACCAGCCACGCCAGCAGATGGCGCAGCGTCAGATGAAAGCGCGGCACGAACAGCAGCCAGTAGAGTGCCGCGAGCATCGGCGCGACGGTGTGCAGGCTTTCGTTGAGCACCATGCGCCAGCCCGACGGCGTCCACAGATGGCGCAGCAGCAGGTTGTAGGCGACGCCGACGAATACGATATAGCAGGTCACGGCCGTCACGACCGTGGGTTGCCGGAAAAAGCGCACGAGCGGCGGGCCTCGGTGCGTGAAGCACGCGACGCACGTGAAGCACAGCGCGCAGATGAAGATGGTGAGGTTGGTCAGATAGCTGGTGAGCCGTTCGATGCCGTCGATCACGCCCAGCCCGCGCGACAACATGCGATGCACGGTGATGTCCATCTGCGCGGCGAACGCGATCCACGAAATCAGCGCGATCGCCATGGCCAGCGCGACGGACGCAATACTCGGCGCGTGCAGCGGCAGCTCCGGCTCGATGATGCCGGTGGGTGGCGTATCTCGGCGCTCAGCGGTGGAGACAGGCTTCTTCATGCGTCGATTCTATACGCGTGAAGCGGCGCGTGCAGGCACTGCGCGGGTCGAAGCGCAGCCGGGCAATCAGCCGGAATCAGCCGGAATCAGCCGGAATCAGCCGGAATCAGCCGGATGAGCCGGATCATCCGGATCGGCCAAAAAAAGAGCCGGTCCGCAGATTGCCGCGGCCGGCCCGTCACATCGTCCCATCACGGTCCGTCAGGGACGCAGGAACTCAATGCACGATATCAGTGACCATGCCCGTCATGGTCATCGTCGTGACCATGATCGTGATCGTCGTCATCGCGGCCGCACACGTTGTCATGATCGTGATCGCGGCCGTTCTTCGATACGCCCGGCAGGCGCTGCGCGACATAGTCGGGCAGATCCGACGTGTCGATCGCGAACACGAAGAACTGGTTCGGGTTCGCGATACCCGACGGATGGTTCGTGTCGGTGACGGTCGCGATGAAGTCGTTGTCGTTCGCGACGTAGAGCGTGTGCTTCTTCACGCCGCGCACCGTCACGTCCGGGCCGAACGCGATGCCTTCGATCTTCGCGGGAATGTCGTTCGCGTTGTAGCCGTGGGCCGTCAGCGCCGCGACGATATCGAGGAACAGCGTCTTCTTCACCGCAAACGGCGCAAGTCCGTTTGCGCCGCTTGCCTGGCTCACGTCCTGCGCGCCCGTCAGGTCGATGCGATTGAGTTGCTTGAACACAGCCGTCGAGTTGTCGCCGAGACCCTTGCCGTCGCGCTCGTCGACGAGCAGTTCGTGATCGTTGATCGCGAGCACGTCGCTGATGGTTGGGTATTTGGGCTTGGCCGCCGTGCCGATGTTCGTCAGCTGATACGCGTACTGCGTCGTGCGGCCCGTGCGGATGTCGATCTTCACAATGCGCGTGTACGGGCCGCTGGTGCCGCCGTCCTGGATGAGCGGGCTTTGCATCGCGCCGAACAGCGTAGTGCCGTCGGGCGAGATCGCGAGACCTTCCATGCCCTTGTTCGCGACGCGGCCCGACGTATTGATGCTGATCTCGTTGTCGCCGACGGGCGAAAGCGTCGACACGGCGAACGTGTCGGGCAGCTTGTACGTGGCGATGCGGCGGCCGCTCTTGCGGTCGAAGCGATAGACGTAAGGTCCGTATTCGTCGGAGATGAACACGCTGTCGCCGTCGTTGGCGATGCGGATGCTTTCGGGATCGAAGCGGCCGTCGAGCGGATACGTCGACAGATGCGTCGGATCGAAGTTGTCCGAGCGGCCCGTGAAGTAGTTCGTGTGGTTGTCGCGGTTGAGCTTCGGCGCGCCGTTCGGCACGCCATACGCGGCGCCCGTGCCGTACACGAGGCGATCGGACGTATGCAGCAGGGTCGTGTCGACGAGCTTCGGCGTCAGCGTGAACGGCAGCGACGCACCCTTCGGCGCGTCCTCCAGGTGCAGGCGCAGCGTCTGGAAGCGGTTGATGTACGACGCGGTGTCGTCGATCGCCTTGTTGTACGAGATCGCGTTCGGGCCGCGATCGGGCAGGGCCAGGAACGTATGGCAACCCGCGTAGCCGATGCCGGAGCCGAGACCGCCGAGCAGATTGCCGGGCGCACCGTTTTCGAGCTTGCCCGAGGTCTCTTTCGATTTGTCGAGCAGATTGCCGTCGAGCTTGCCGATGGCGATCAGATCGACGGAAGCGTGAGCGGCGGGTGCAGCGGCGAGCGCCGCAAGCGAGGCGATGGCACCGATCATGGTGCGGGTGAAGAGCGATGAGCGCAGCACAGGAATGTCCCTTGGAGGATCAATGCGATGAAAGCGGCGCCGGGCGCGTACGGCAAACGAGGCGGACGGGCGACCGGGCGCAAGGTTTCTTACTTTTTATTTCCGGGGACCGATACTGCGGGACATCTATGTCCGAATTGTGACGGCGCGCCCACGCGGTGCACGCTGTGTGCGCAAGCGCACATTCGCATGCGCAGGCCTCATCGACGAAGTCGCACTCAGACCTTTGCCGCATGAACGCTCACGTGGCGGCGCAAGCCGCGCTCAGCGCCGCTCGCTGATTTCCGGCGCGATGGCCGCATGATTCAGTAACGCGACCAGCGACATGCCGCCCACCACGTTGCCCGCGAGCGTCGGCAGCAGGAAGCGGCCGCAGTAGTCGGCGAACGATGCGTCGCCCGCCAGCACCGCATACGCGACTTCCGTCGATCCCGCGATGATGTGCGACAGCTTCGCCACCGCGACCACCCACGTGATCAGCACCACGGTCAGCAGGCGCGCCGAGCGCGCGCTCGGCAGCAGCCATACCATCAGCGCGATCAGCCATCCGCCCAGCACGGCGCGTACGAAGGTCGGAAAGGTTTCGGCGGGACCGATCGCGGAACGTGCGGTCTCATCGAGCGCAGCGACAATTTCGGCTTCGAACACGCCCGGCAAGCGCAGCATCGCTGCAAAAGCCCACGAACTGAGCAGATTGCAGAACAGCACGACGATCCACAGGCGCAGCGCCTTCAGCAGGCAATCGAGATCGCGCCGCGTCAGCACGGGCAGCACGACAGTCAGCGTGCTTTCGCTAAAGAGCTGCTGACGCCCCATGATGACGAGCACGAAGCCCGTCGTGTAGCCGAAGCTCGATACGAGATGCCGCCACGGCGTATCGGGCAGGCCGGCCTGGAGAACGGCTGTCGTGAGAAACGAAAATCCCATTGAAAGTCCGGCCGCCAGCGACGACCATACGAGCGCCATGACCGTGCGCTCCAGCGCGGCTTCGCCTTCTTCGCGCACGATCTCGTGCAGCATAAGCGCGTGCGGGGCCGTGTGTTGCGCGGCCTGATCCTGCTCGTCAGCATTGAGATGCGGTGATTCCGCACCGGCTTTTTCCGGGTGATCGGGCGGCGTGGCGCGATCGGTCGTGTCGGGATGTCGTTCGTGCTGGATAGTGTCTTTCGTCATGGCCGCTCACTCGTGCGCTCGGCGCGCGCATCCTGTGGCGGTTGCAAAAACGGTGCCCGAAAAACACGGACATGTCCGCGCTTTTTGTCGGACCAGCCTCGATTCGAGCGATGCGGAGCGCCGTGCTACGATGAACGCGACCGTCATCTGCAACCGTCTGCAAGCGAGACCTAACGCGACATGGCAACCCTTTACGCGAAGCTTGGCGTGTCTCAAGACGCCACCTCGGAAGAGATCAAACGGGCATACCGGAAGGCCGCGATGAAGTGGCATCCGGACCGCAACGCTGGACAGGAAGAAGTCGCACGCGCGGCCTTCCAGGACATCAAGGACGCGTACGCGATCCTCTCCGACTACAACCAGCGCAAGGTCTACGACGCCGTCTACGCGCAGGAGATGCGCCAATATGAGGCGCTCGAAAGGCGTCGGCGCGAAGTGGAGGCGGCGCAGGCGCGCAAGGCCAAGGCCGAGGCCGAGGCGAAGTACACACAGATGGTCGGCGTGGCCATGCGTTACGCCGACGAAGGCCATAACCGCGACGTGCTGTTCGGCGTGCTGCTCGGACGCGATTGCGACACCGACGTGGCGCAACGCATCGCCGATAGCGTGTGGGCCTTGCAGCAGTCGCGGCGCGCGGCGCAGGCCGATGAAAGCGCCGCTATGCCTGATGCCGGTTGCGCGGACCCCGTCGCCACGGCGGCGTCATCACGCGAACCCATTGTGGAAGACGCGCCTTCGCCACCTCAGCCCGCAGCAGCGAAACACGACAAGCCTGTGCACGAGCCACGCGCCGCAGGTCTGTTCGATTCGCTGTGGCAAGGCTTTTTCGGCGTACGCTCATAGCACGCCGCGATTTTCGCATCTCGCCGCGTGCCTTCCAATATGGCACGCTGGACTTACGCACGGACATGCTTCGATGAAAGACGCTTTCGAACGACGCGCGTTGCTGCTGCATCTCGGCGACGCGCTGCAAACCCTCTCCATGGCGCTTGCCGCCGATGCAAAACATCACACCGTGCATCATCTGCTGAACGCTCATCCGGAACTGGCCGCGCATGCGTGGCTTGCTGCCGTCTCGCCGAAGATGAAGGCGGCGGAGTTCGCGAAACGCGCGAGTGCATCGTTTGCGATATGGCCTGCTCTGTTGCTAGAAGAGCAGGTTGATTACACGCGGCTCGCGCTTGCCGTTCACGACCATCTGTTCGCGGACGATCGCGCGGGCTGGCGTACCTACGTCGACGCGATGAAGCGCGAAGTCGAATGGTTCGGCGATGCGCTGCCTTTCGCGGAGGAACCTGTACAGGCGGCCGCAATGGCGCCGCAATCCGACGAAACCGACACGCGCGCAAACGATGCCGATGTCGAGCGTGCCGGCGAGGGCCGCGATCCGCAGCGTGACAGTGTCGAGAGCAACGGTTTGTATCCTGCATGGCCGTGGAAGCCAGGCGTGTGATGCAGCAGGAACGACATCGCCTCGCGACAGCCGGCTTGATGGCGGCCATAGCGAGGCGATCGACGATCACGCGTTCATTCACACAACGCGCGAACCGGCACGAGGATCAGTAACCCCAGCGTTCGCGTTGACGCTCGTGCCACGCATGCTCACGCCAGGCTTCGTGACGGCGCCACTCGCGTTCACGCCACTCGCGCTCACGCCACGCGCGGCGCTCGCGCCAGTCGTCGTCGTAGCCATAGCCATAGCCGACGGCCACGGGGGCGGGCGCAGCGTACACAGGCTGGGCGGGCACGATCACACCCGGCACGCCGAGACCGACGGCGACGTCGACATGCGCCGAAGCCGCCGCCGAAGCCGCCAGCATCGCCACGCCAATAGCTGCACCAAGCATCATCTTCTTCATGTTTGCTCCCTGCGCATGGATGCGCGTCACTGAATTCGGCTTCAGTCTAGGAGCGCGTGCCGGACACAGGTGCTACAGCCGTGCGAGAAAAGTAACCCGGAGTAACAACGCTCAGGCGGACTCAGGCTGCGCACAGTCTCGGCACGCGATGAAACTGGCGGTCGAAGTAGATCAGACTGTCGCCGTCGGCGCACACGCGAATCTGCGTGGCCTCGACGAACATCACCGAGTGCGAGCCCACTTCCTTCAGATCGACGATCCTTCCTTGCAGGCTCGCGAGCGCGTCGCGCAGTACGGGCACGCCATGCGGGCCTTCGTCCCAGACGGGCAGGCTGAAGCGCGCTTCCATCGGCAGTTGCGTGAGCCCGGCGAAGTGTCGCGCGAGCAGTTCGTGATGAGCAGGCAGCACATTGATGCAGACGTTGCGATTGCGTTCGAACACGGCGTGCATCGCGCTTGAACGGTTCATGCAGACGAGCAGCGTGGGCGGTGCGTCCGTCACCGAGCAGACCGCGCTCGCCGTGATGCCGCAGCGCCCGGACTCGCCGAAGGTCGTGATGATGTTGACGGCCGCGCCCAGATGCGCCATCGCCTGGCGAAACTGCTTGCGCGCGTCGTCGGAGTCGAGCATGGGCGGACGTTGCATATCGGACATGTGTGTGGCTCCTGCACGGTGGTCGCTGCGAATCGACCGCTTGCCCGCGATGATTGCGTGCGCGACGATCCCATGCATCAAGCGTACGGCATGCCTCGCATGAATAAAATCCGCGTGAGCGACACACAGGTTGGCGCGCTTCCCGACCCGTCTAAAGGTTTTACCAGGTTGCGTTCGTTATGCATCCGCGCATCGTGCGTTAGCCGCTGCTGTCACGCAATCGGGCCTGCAATAAAGGCTTTGCACGCGAATTTGCGCTGGTTATGATGAGCCTTCTCAAAAATTAGACAGCGAACGCGTGGAGACAGCCGGACAAGTTCCGGCGCGCGTTGCAGACAGGTTCAAGACATGAGTCCAGCCAGCACCATCCCGCCCATCCATTCGCCCGCGCCCATCGTGTATATCGTCGATGACGACAATGGCATGCGCACATCGTTGGCGTGGCTGCTGGAGTCGGTCGGCGTGAAGTCGGAAGGGTTTGCGAACGCGGCCGATTTCCTGCAGGCCTTCGACGCGAAGCTGCCGGCGTGTCTCGTGCTCGACGTGCGGATGCCGGAGACGAGCGGCTTCGACGTACAAGCCGAACTCAACGCGCGCGGCGCGACCTTGCCGATCATTTTCGTCAGCGGCCACGGCGATATTCCGATGTCCGTGCGCGCGTTGCAAAACGGCGCGATCGATTTCGTCGAAAAGCCGTACAACTCGCAGCAGATGCTCGAGCGCATCCAGCGCGCGATGAAGCTCGCGGCGCAACGGCATGCGGCGGATCAGAAGCTGCGCGGTCTGCGTCAGCGGATCGAATCGCTGACAGCGCGTGAAAAGGAAGTGCTGCGCGGCGTGCTGGATGGGAAGGGCAGCAAGCGCATTGCGTCGGATCTGTCGATCAGCGTGAAAACGGTCGACGTGCATCGCGCGAGCATCAAGGACAAGCTCGGCGCGTCGTCGATCGCGACGCTGGTGCGCGATGTGATGGCCGTATGGAGTCCGGGCGAGGGCGGGCGCGAATGATCCGCACGGCACGGCGTGCGAGGCAAGCGCCGTGCTGTTTTCCTGGTGTGTTATCGCATGTATAGCCCGCCGTTCACATCCCAGCACGCGCCGTTCGCGAAGTACGCATCGCCCGATGCGAGCAGCACGGCAACCTGTGCGACGTAATCCGCCGAACCGAGACGGCCGCCGGGGATGCTGGCGATGACCTTGTCGAGCTTGTCGGCAGACACGCTTTCGTGAACGATGGGCAGATCGAGCGGTCCCGGCGAGATGGCGTTGACGGTCACGCCATGTGCGGCGAGATCGCGCGCGAACACCTTGGTCAACGTGATCGCGCCGCCTTTCGCCGCCGCATAATGCGCGCCCGTCGCGGAGCCGCCATTCTGTCCCGCGAGCGATGCGATATTGACGATGCGCCCGGCCCCGCGATCGGCGAAGTACTGGCCGAACACCTGGCAGCCGAACAGCACGCTGCGCAGATTGATGTCGATCACCTGATCGAACTGCTCTGCGCTGATCTCCATCACCGGCACGACCTTCGACGCACCCGCGTTGTTCACGAGCACGTCGACACGTCCCCAACGCGCGATCAACGCATCGCGTGCGGCTTCGAAGTCCTGCTTGCGCGTGACGTCGAGTGCGATCGCGCACGCGGTTTCGTGATGCGCGCTCAGTTCAGCGGCAAGCGCGTTCGCGGCATCGAATGCGATATCGGCTAGCGCGACCTTGTAACCCGCGCTGTGAAAATGCTTCGCGACGACGGCGCCCAACCCGCGCGCCGCGCCCGTCACGATGACGACTCTGTTCGACATGAGTAACGATTCCTTCGCTGCGTGCGTTCACGTGAGCGCACGCTGTTCATCTCAAGAGGCTGCAAGCGCCGCTTCGAAGTGCGCGGCGATGGCGCACACCTGTTCGTCCGCGCCTTTTCGCCCGACAATTTGCAAGCCCGCCTTCAACGGCGAGCCTTCAATCGGGATCGGCAAGCTCAGCGCAGGATGGCCGCTCAGATTGAACGGACGGATCAGCGACGACATCGTGAGCACGGGCGTGCCGTTGCGCGCGGCTTCGATCGTGATCGGCAGGGCGGGCAAGGTCGGTAGCACCAATACGTCGGCGTTCTCGAGTGCGCGATCGACGGCGGCCGTGAATGCGCGCCGCGCGCGCTCGGCCGTGTCGAGCTGCGCCTGGGTGGTTTGCACCGCTGCGCGCAAGCGTGCGTCGACATCCGCACCGAGCTTGCCTGATTCGACGAGAGGTGCGAATGCACGCGCCGTTTCTATGTTGATGACGGCGAGGCCCGCTTCGAAGGCTTCTTTCAGGTGGTCCAGTTCGATCACGCGCGACGCGACAGCCGCGATCTGCACCGCACGCTCCACGCCCCGGCGGATGGCCGCATCTGCGTCGACGGAAACGATCGCGACGTTTGCGCGTGCGTTCACGCGTTTGGCGGCGTTCGTGTCGAACGCGGGTGCGATGGCCGCCATTGCATCGACCAGCGTGGCGATATCGCGCGTGAACGGACCCACGCAATCCAGCGTGGATTCACGCGGCACGGCGCCTTTGCGTGACACGCGCCCGAACGTCGGTTTGAGTCCGATCACGCCGCAGCACGCAGCCGGTCCGCGAATCGAGCCGCCCGTGTCGGTGCCGAGCGCGGCATCGACGAGCTTCAACCCGACCGCCGACGCCGATCCGCTCGACGAACCGCCGGGAATGCGCGCAGCGTCTTGCGGATTGACGGGCGTGCCCGCGTAGTCGTTGATGCCCGTCATGCCGAACGCGAGCTCGTGCATGTTGGTCTTGCCGGTGATACGCCAGCCCGCATCGAGCAGACGCTGGACGACTTCGGCATGCGCGGCGGCGGGCGGCGTATCGGCAAGCGCGCGGCTTGCACCCGTAGTCGGGTAGCCGGCGACGTCGATCGAGTCCTTGATCGCGATGGTCGGGCCTGGCGCGCCGGGGGCCGCGCTCAGTGTGAATTCGCTGATGAATGCAGTCATGATGTAGTGTCCTTGCGAGCGTTGACTTGCCAGGGCGCATCGAACAGGCGCTCGGTGCGAAAGTGCTGGATCAGCCAGTTGCGGCCGTCCTGTGCGGGCACGAAGTCGATGTCGAGCCGCGCGGCGATGAGTTCGGCGCACGCATCGACGTAACCTGACGCCTGCAGCATGATCCAGCGGCCTTTCGCCCTTGCGCCGTCGACTTCGATCGTCTCCGACGTCAAAAAATGTACGTTCGTCGCGAAGTGCGGAACGGGTGGCAGATAACGCTGCAGCATGGCAACGATAGCGTCATGTCCGCGCAGATGCCCGAACTTCTGCGCGTACTGCGGGCCGATGCCTTCCCAGATCGCGTCGTGCGCGAACAGCGCGGCAAGCGTCTCGCCGTCGAGCGTTCCCGAGGGCACATCGCACAAGGCCATATAGCGCGCAATGGTCTTGCGCACCGCGTTCTCGGCTTCGAGCGCGACGATGCGCGCCTGCAAGGCCTGGAGCGTGCTGGATGGCAACGTGATATCGCTCATGGTTCAGGACGCGTTCTGCACAACGGGCGGCACCGTCAACGCGCGTCCCACACGCGCTTCGATCTTGCCGTAGCGCCACAGGTTGTATTCCCCGACGGGCGTCGTGCGGTACAGATTGCAGACGGCGACGGCCGTGTCGAAATCGGCGACGTCGGCCATGATGTAGAACGTCCATGGCGCGCCATCCGACTGGCCCACGACGAGCCGGTCGTCATCCATTACGCCCAGCACGCGCACGTTCTCCATCGCTTCGACGGCGGCCAGCATGCTGGCGTAAGCCTGCCATACCTGGCCGATCTGCTCGCGCGGCAAGTCGAAGAAATTCTGCGTGACGCCGCAGCAGAACAGCACACGCAACGGCAGCGAACGATTGTCAGTCATGAAGCGAAACTCCCTTGAAAACGGGCCTGAAATGAAAGGTATCCAGCGCAGTTACAGATAACCGGGGATCGGCGGTACGCCGACGAACACGGCGCCCGCGCCGTCGTAGTTGCCCTCGCCGAGGAACGCGTGCTGCGTGACGACCATCGCGTCGCGCATCAGACGTTGCAGCGGATGCGAGCGGTAAATCGCCATCGTGCCGCCCAGCCGGTACGCGCGGCCCACCACGTCCGCGCCTTCGCGCGCGATCTGCGTGGCTGCGAGGCGCAGCAGGCTGACCTGATCGGCGCTCACGTCGTTGCCGGTGAGGATCGACCGCCATACTTCATCCGTCGATTCATAGAAGAACGCGCGCGCCGAGCGCAGCTGCGCCTCTGCCTTCGCGAGTTCGATGCGGTAATACGCACGGTCGGCGAGTTGCGGTGCGCCTGTCGTCGTCTTGCGGCCGCCTGCCATCTGGTTGGCGACGTCGAGCGCCGCGCGCGCGAGCCCGAGGTTCACGACGGCGAGCACCTGCGCTGCGTACGCGATGGTCGGATAGCGATACAGCGGCTCATCGACGGTCGGCGCTCCGCCGCGCACGAAGGTCCAGTCATCGGCGACGAACTGGTCGGTGACGCGCAGATCATGGCTGCCCGTGCCTTGCATGCCGACCACGTCCCAGTTGTCGACGATCTCGACCTGCGCGGGACGAAACACGGCAGTGCGCGGTTTGCCGGGTGCGCCCCCGTCCTTGCCTCCGACGCCGATGCCGATGCCGACCCCCAGCCAGTCCGCGCCCTTGCAGCCGCTCGCGAATTTCCACGTGCCGTTCACGCGCCAGCCGCCGGGCGCAGGTTGCGCGGCCTGCACAGGAAAGAGGCCGCCCGCGAAGACCTGATCGGGACCGGCCGCGTAAATCGCTTGCTGCGTGGCAAGCGGCAGCGCGGCGAGATACACGTTCGCGCTGCCGAAGCTCGCGACCCATGCAGCCGAGCCATCGGCGACCGCAATGCGTTCGATCGTCGCGAGGAATTCGCCCGGTGCGCGCGCATCGCCGCCGAAGCGCCGTGGTGTGCCTGCGCGATAGATGCCGGCGCGCTTGAGCTTCGCGATCACATCGCGCGGCACATGCGACAGCCGATCGAACTCGTCGCGACGCGCGGCGATTTCTTCGATCACGACGTCGAGGGGCAGCGCATCGGCGGATTCCTGTTGCAACGTATGGACGTGGCTTGTGGCGAGGGCAGTGGCGGCGGACATGTCGATTCTCCTGAATGCGTTTGACGTTATTGACGTTCAGGTCAGTCTAGAAACGCAAAAAGACACCATCAATTGGGGCGCCCGTCCGCGTTTCCTGGCATCGACGCCCGCGTGCCTAAAGAAATCTTTAGACGCGCGGCGGAGAAAGCCGATGTTATGGTTACGCCTGCACTCCCGCCTTGTCGCTCGCGCATCATGAACTTTCCCGCCGAAGAAGATTTTCACCGTCTGCTCGACGCATTGACGCTCTGCGTGCTGTTGCATGACGCGCAAACGAAAGCGATCGTGTGGGCCAATCGCGCGGCCTGTGTCGCGCTGGGTTTTTCGCTCGAAGAACTGCTGCCGCTCAAGGCGCCCGACATGACGCGTCCCGAGCCGAAGTACCGGCGCGAGATCGGCGTGGCCGCGATGGATCGCGCGATCACACAAGGGCCGCAGGTGTACGAATGGTGTTACCGCTCGCGGGCGGGTATCGACATGTTGTCGGAAGCGGTTGCGACCTATGTGCCGTTGCGCGAGCGTGCCGTCGTGATGGTGCAGTTCCGCGACATCAGCGAAGAAGAGGCGACGCGGCGCAAGCTGCGCCGCTATGAAACGCGCCTGCGCGAATTCATGCAGGATCTCGGCGAGGGCGTGGCGGTGCTGACGCCGCGCGGCAAGCTCGAATACATCAGCGAGTCGGGGCGGCGCGTGCTGGGCGTGGGCCCGGGTGAGCCACTCGGCGGCGTGCCCGACTATTGCACGCCCGCCGATCGCAACCGGCTCGTCACGCAGTTGCGGCACGCGACCAGCGAGCAGCCTACGCACGCGCAGCGCTACCGGATCACGCGGCGCGACGGTGCGACGCGCTGGCTGCGCATCACCTGCCGGCGGGTCGCGATCGAAAACGAGCTGAATGGCTTGCTGATTCACTTCCGCGACATCAGCGACGAGGTCGCGACGGAGGAAGCGCGCCGCACAGAAGCGCGCATGCTCGAATACGCGGGCCGCTATAACGCAATGGGCGAGATGGCGACGGCCATTGCGCACGAGTTGAGCCAGCCGCTTGCCGCCGTGCGTAATTTCATCGAAGGCGCAATCCAGCGGCTGGGTCAGGGCAGCGTCGACTCCGCGATCTGGGGACTGCGCAGTGCGGATCGTCAGGCCGAGCATGCGGCGCTCATCATCCAGAGCGTGCGCGAGTACATCGTCAAGCGCGAGCCGACTGAAGCGCATGCCGATCTGCGCGACATACTGAGCGACGTCGCCTACTTCATCGAGCTGCGCGCGAAAGAAGCTGGCGTGCGCGTGCGGATCGAACAGGCGAAACAAGCATTGCCCGTGCTGTGCGAACGCGTGCTGATCGGCCAGGTGATGTTGAATCTCGCGTTCAACGCGCTCGAAGCGTTGACGGAAACCAGGGGCGCGACGGGTGTCGTGACGCTCGCGACGGCCATGGCGGATGGGCGTGCCGAACTGCGCGTGATCGATAACGGCCCCGGCGTGCCTGCCGATGCGCATGAACGTCTCTTCGACGGCTTTTCTTCTTCGAAGGCGGGCGGCAACGGCATCGGCCTGTCGCTGTGCAAGAACATCGTCACGCGGCATGGCGGACGCATCTGGGCGCGAGCGGCAGCGGGCGGCGGACTCGAATGCCGCGTCGCCTTGCCGCTCGAACCCGCGCTTGCGCCCGATGCAGGCGTCTAGCTTCGTCTCAGCGTCCAAGCGAGCGGGCCGTCTGACCGCCAATGCCGAAGTCGGTGTTGGGGATGTCCTTGATCATCACGCGCGTTGCCTGAAGCGGCGCATCGAGCACGGCGGCGGCCGTTTCGGATAACGCGGCGATCAGCGCTTCTTTTTGCGTATCGGTGCGGCCCGCAATGAGGATCGCGACGATCACGGGCAGCGAAGGCGGAGCGCCACGAGATGCCGTCTTGCCGCCCAATCCGAAATGCGTGTCGGGCATCTCGCTCAGCAGAATGCGCACGGCCTCGGCAGGCGCACCGATCGCGGTGACCGTCGCCTGCGTGAGGCCCTGGATCAGCGACGCTTTGCGCGCTTCGTCGTGCCCATGCGGCAGATAGACTTCGAGTGTAGGCATAGCGGTTCGCTCCTCGCGTGCAGCGGGCTTGCGCAGCCGCTGCACACATCAAAGGCTCACAGCAGAAAGCCGATCGCGCTCAGCGCTTCCGTCGAATCGATCAGGCGAATCACCTTGTCGACGAGGCGCGGTTCGCCCGTCGCGAAGCTGATCTTGTGCGTGAGATCGGCGGCGAAGATCGTCGATGCACCGCGTTTGTATGCGACGATCACCTGCGCGGACTTCACTTCGACCACATCGGCGGCATCGCTCGTCAACGTGAAGCGCGATACCGTGCGTACGGTGCGCGCCGCATCGGAGGCCGAGGCCGAATAGCCGGACACCATGCGTTGCACGCGCAGTTCGCGCATGTGCTGGTCGTCGTACGCGTAGTTCAGCGTCGCGGCGAAGTCGGTCGCCTCGGGATCGATGGGCACGACGTAGAAGCCCGACGGGTCCCACAGGTCGAGCCACGCGCGATAGTCGCGGCGGTCGAGCATCTCGGCTTCGCGCCAGATGAATTCGATGGCGCGCGCGAAAGTCTGTTGCGAGAAGAGTGCGTTGCGATCGTCCATCATGCCTGCTCCATCATTGCGCGCCACTGGCGATACGCTTCGCGCATGCCCGTTTCATCCGTTGCGTGTGCGGTCTTTTCGCCGTTTGCGGCTGTCGTCTCGCGGTTCAATCCGCGGTTGACGAGAATCGGCACGTCGGGTCCTGCATACGAGCCGCGCTGCACGCGTTCCCATGCTTCGGCGTCGTCGGGGCTGCCGAAACCGAACGGGCCCTGGAAGTGTTCGTGAATACGCAGGCGCACACGGTTCGCTTCGTCGGGGCCGCCGTCCATGGCAAGCGCGACGTGGCGGATTTCCGTCTCTTCTGCGGAAATGGGGCGCAGCACGCGGAAGAACGCCATCGACAGCGCGAGGTTTGGGAACAGATTCAGGTTGAAGCCGACGCCCATCAACGAACGCACGATGCGTCGCACTTCTTCCGGCGTGTGACGTTCCGCGAGTTGCGTGGCCAGTTCGTTGAAGCGCTCGGGCAGCGGTGCGCCGTCGTCCTTGTCGAGATCGACGAGTTCGGGCACCAGCACGGCGAGGCTATGGCCGTTGCCGAGCGAGCGGCAAAATGCGTCATCGCTCGTCATGAAGCTGGTGATGGCAGCCGCCGTTTCGTCGTCGATCGATTTCATCCACGACTTGTGCACGACGGGGAAGTGATACAGGTCCGTCGTGTTCTCGAGCTGGATTTTCCAGTTGCCCTTGAACTTGAACCTGTGCTCGCCATTGGCCTTGATCGGAAAGCCCGCGCCTTGCTTCATGAACAGGTCGATCCACGGCTTCGCGCCGCCGAGAAAGTCTTCGAGCGGCTCGATGTTCTCGTCGAAGCTCGCGAAGATCAGCCCTTGATAGATGCCTACGCGCAGCTTCGCGAGCGGCAGGTCGCCTTTCTCGCATATGCCTTCATAGCCGTCGCCATAGGGCAGCGCGCGCAGCGTGCCGTCGAGCGCATACGACCAGCTGTGATACGGGCACGTGAAGCCTTTCGCATTGCCCTTGTGTTCTTCGCACACGGTCGCGCCGCGATGGCGGCAGCGGTTCTGCAACACGTTCACGGCACCTGTCTTGTCGCGCACGACGATCACGGGTTGCCGGCCGATCGTAGTGGTGCGGAAGTCGCCCGGGTTCGGAAGCTCGCTTTCATGCGCGACCCAGACCCACGTCTTGTAGAAGATGCGTTCGAGCTCCGCTTCGAACAGGTTCGGATCGTAGTACAGCGAGGGCGCGATGCGATCGGCGTGAACGCGCTCGCGCAGCGTGCTGGTGTCGATGGTTTGCCAGGTAGTGTCGCTCATCGTTGTGATGTGTCGGGACGTGATCGTGGGAAGTGAAATCGGGCGAAAGCGGGGCACATGTCGTGTTTCTTTCGCGTTGACATCAGTCTCGCTTTGCACCGATCATGCGTCAAATCGATTAAAAATGAGCCGGCCAATAAGTGCGGCAAATAATGACGACCCCGTCGGAAGCCCACCATGACCTCACTCGATCACGTCGACCTCAATCTGCTGCGCGTGTTTCAGGCGATCGTCGATGAGCGCAGCCTCACCAAAGCCGGCGAACGGCTTGCGCTGTCGCAACCCGCCATCAGCTATTCGCTGGCGCGTCTGCGTACGTTGTTCGACGACCCGCTGTTCATCCGCACGCGCTCGGGCATGCAGCCCACGCCGATTGCGCTCGAACTCGCAAGCATCGTGGCCCGTGCGCTCGATACGGTGCGCGAGGCACTGCGTTACGCGGAGAGCTTCGACCCCGTGACGAGCACGCGCACGTTCCGGCTGTCGCTGTCGGATGCGGGGGAAATGGCTTATTTGCCGGCGATCTGCGAGGCGTTGCACGAGCGTGCGCCGCGCGTGAAGCTGTCGGTCGAGCCGCTGCCCGTGGAAGCGATAGAAGATGCGCTGCGTTCCAGCAGGCTCGATTTCGCAATCGGCAATCTGCCGATGCTGATGGCGCGCACGCGCCATCAACTGCTATTCGAAGAGACGTATGTGTGCATGACGCGCAAGCGGCGCGGCTTGCCGCCAGGTTCGGCGTTGAGTCTCGAACATTTCCTGCAGGCTTCGCATGTGCAGGTGCGCTCCGTCGAGCACAGTCACCATGCCCTTGACGATGCGTTGCGCGCACAAGGCGTGGGCCGCAACATCGTGCTGCAGTTGCCGCATTTCGTAGCGTTGCCCGGCGTGCTGGCCGTCACCGATCTGTTCGCGACGTTGCCGCAAAGGCTTGCCGGCATCCTCAACGGCAACGACGCGTTTCGCATCTACACGTTGCCTGTGCCGATTCCACAGGCCACGGTGACGATGCACTGGCACGAGCACTTCCACGAAGACGAAGGCATTGCGTGGATGCGCGATCTGATGGCCGAAATGGTGAAGCGCTTCGACAAGAGGTAGCGTCAGAGATCGAGCACGAGCACGGGCGAGCGGGAGCGCGACACACAGCAGCAGATCACGCTGTTGCTTGCGCGTTCCGCCTTGCTCAGGCAATGGTCGCGGTGTTCGGGCTCTCCGCTCACCACGTCGATCATGCAGGTGCCGCACACGCCTTCGCCGCACGACGTGTCCACTTCGACGCCGATCGCAGCGAGTGCCTCGACGATCGAAGTCTTGCTGTCCACGCGCACGATCTGCCCGCTGCTGGCCAGTTGCACGTCGAAGCTGTCGAGCCCGGCGTCGCTGCCGGGCGCTCGAGGTTCGGCCGTAAAACGTTCGAGATGAATCGCAGCGGCGGGCAGGCGCGCTTCGCCCGCTGCGACTACGCGATCCATGAACGGCACCGGGCCGCAGGTGTATACGTGCGTGCCTTGCGGCACATCGGCAAGACACGCGGTGAGTTCGGCATCGAGCGCATCCGGCTCGATGCCGAAATGCAGCTTCGCGTAGGCATCGAACGGAGCGCGCGAGAGCAGCGGCAGAAACGCCGCATGTTCGGCGCTGCGCGCGAAGTAGTGCAGTTCGAACGGCACGTTCGTCTTCTGCAGCCGGTATGCCATTGAAAGCAGCGGTGTGATGCCGATGCCCGCGCCGATCAACACATGCCGGCTGGCGCCTTCAGCAAGACGGAACAGATTGCGCGGCGCGCCGACGGACAGTTCGGTGCCGATCTGCACGTCGTCATGCAGCGAACGCGAGCCGCCGCGCGATTGCGTTTCTTTCTTGACGGCGAACAGGTGCGTGTCGCGGCAGTCGGGGTCGCCGCATAGCGAATATTGGCGCGTGATGCCCGAGGGACTCGTGACGTCGATGTGCGCGCCGGGTTCGTACGCATCGAATGGCGCGCCATCCAGGCGCGAAATGACGAATGAGCGGACGCCGTGTGCTTCGTCGCGCACGGCGTCGACGCGAACCTTGAACGATTGAGCTTGCATGGTGCGATCCAGTCTGTTGCAGTGGGCGGATTCGCATTCAGCTTAAGGTTCGCGTCTGGATCAGGCAAATCGATTAAAAATAGTCAGCTGCATCAATCTGTTCGATAACACTCGCGCGCGTGTCACCGGTTGACGTCCACCACGAGCCGCCCGCGGACCTTGCCGTCGAGCACGTCCGGCGCGGCCGCGAGCGCTTCGGCGAGGCTGATCTCCTTGACCATCGACGCCAATTGCGCGGTGCTCAGGTCCTGCGCGATGCGCTGCCATGCCTCGACGCGGCGCTCGTGCGGCGCCATCACACTGTCGATGCCCGCGAGCGTCACGCCGCGCAAAATGAAGGGCGCAACGGTGGCGGGGAAGTCCATTCCTTGTGCGAGGCCGCACGCGGCGACGATCCCGCCATACGCGGTGCCCGCGCACGCGTTCGCCAGCGTGTGACTCCCCACGGCATCGATGGCCGCGACCCAGCGTTCCTTCGCGAGCGGCTTGCCCGGCCCGGACAGTTCCGCGCGATCGATGATCTCCTGCGCGCCCAGTTCGCGCAGATAGTCCGACTCGGCGGGACGACCCGTCGACGCGATCACGTGATAGCCGCGCTTCGCGAGCAGCATGATCGCGACGCTGCCGACGCCGCCCGCCGCGCCCGTCACGAGCACCTTGCCGTGCGCGGGCGTGACGCCGTGACGTTCCAGCGCGAGCACGCATAGCATGGCCGTGTAGCCCGCTGTGCCAACGGCCATCGCGTCGCGTGACGTGAGCGGGGCAGGCGTGCGCACGAGCCAGTCGCCGCTCACGCGCGCGCGTTGCGCGAGTCCGCCCCAATGCTTTTCGCCGACGCCGTAGCCGTTCAGGATCACGTGGTCGCCGGGCTGCCATTGCGCATGCTGGCTCGCCTCGACGACGCCCGCGAAGTCGATGCCCGGCACCAGCGGAAAGCTGCGCACGACGGGCGATCGCCCCGTAATTGCGAGGGCGTCCTTGTAGTTGAGCGTCGACCATTCGACACGCACCGTCACGTCGCCTGCGGGCAGATTCGCTTCGTCGATGTCGGCGATGGCCGCGCGGCTGCCGTTGTCCTGCTTCTCGATCAAGATACCTTTCATGGTCCCGTCCGTTGAGTTCGCGTTGTGGGGTGCGTATTAGTCTAGGCGAGTCCGGACGAGCGCGGGCCATTCGACCCGGCCTGGAGCATTCAATGATGCTGCGCGTCTTTGCTTGCGACGCGCGAATGGCGGCGCCTTCGAAGTGCGTTGGCGCAGCGTGATGGCGCAATTGAACCAATGTGAACGAACGGTGGCGTGCCGTTCGTCTTTCGTCGCATGAATAGAGGTACGCGCTAGCGTGTGTAGTAGCCGCGCTGCTGCATGCACTTCGCGTAGGCGGTCCAATAACGGACCATCGGCGGTTCGGGCGGAGGCGGTGGCGGCATGGCCGCAAGCGAAGCCGCTGACGGCATGCTGGCCCCCGAGGCCGCGAGCGCGCCCGATGCAGCCATCGCGTCCGAAGCCGCGAGCGTGCCCGACGCACCCGACGCCGCTGCAGCAGTCGGAGCCGCGACCCCGCTCGCACCGCTCGCGGCTGCTGCAGTCGCTGTCCCGCTTGCGCCCGCTGGCGCGGAAGCCGCCAGCGCGCCCGATGCACCCGATGCGCCCATCGCGGAAGGCAAGGGCGGATTGACGGGCGAGGGTGCAACGATCGGCCGCGGCGCGGCGGCGGCCGCTTTGCCGGGTGGCGGCGGACGCTGCGACTCGTGCGCCATGTTCACTTTCGTCGTTTTGTTGGCGTCCGCGTAGCACGCGGCCGTGTCGACGGCCTGTTGTCCCGGGCTCTGGCTGCGTCCCGGATAGGTCAACGGCTGCTGCGCAACGGATGCGCCGCTGACAACGAAAAGCGCGATTGCAGCATGGGCGAAGCGTGTCATAAGCGAGCGGACTCCCTGGCGAAGTCTTGGTCTTGTCGGCGCGGATGCGCGTCGCGAGGTACGCATGAAGTCATGACGTGCAACATGGCCGTTGCGGCCAGTCAGGCCATCGCAGGCCGAAGCATAGCAATTCCAGCATATCGCCTCACAGCCGCGCAGCACGCCAGAAGCACGCCATTCGTCGCCATTTTCCGTGTTGCAACGCGATATGGCTCCCAGCACGATCAGTGCAGCAGGCCGAACACGGCCACACCGTTGGTCGCACCGACATAGACCTTGCCGCGCGAGATCATCGGCGTGATGAACTTGTTGCCCGCGCCCCACTGGTCGCGGGTTCCCGCCTGATTGCTGTTGTAGAGTTCGCTTGCGAGATTGGTCGCGTCGTACGCGTGCAGCGCGCCCGTCGTGCCGTTTTCGGCGGCCCACAGTATCGCGTTCGAGGTCCCGTTCGCCGATATCGCGGGCACGGCGCCCGGATAGGGGAAGGTCGTCGGGCTCTTCGATGCAGCCGTGCTCGCAACCAACGCATGAGTGACGGGCAGCGCCTTGATGTTGTCGTTCAATGCGCCGTAGTAGACGGTGCCGTTGAAATAAGCGGGCGAGCCCCAGATGCCGCCCGCCAGCGTGCCCGTCAGCACCTGCCAGATATTGTTCGCGCCCGCATTGAATTTGCCCATCGCGTCGCGATCGACGACATAGATCTTGTTGTCCTTGCCCGCCGCCACCGCGAGATGCTTGATGGTGCCGTCGGCAATCTTCTGATCGGGCAACAGCATCGCACCGCCCGAACCGAAGTCGCCGTCTGCGTTCGCGAGCGCGACGACGTCGAGCGGCGCGAAGTAGTCGGTCACCTTGAGCGGGCTCGCCGAAAGCTTCATGAACGAGTTGCCGTAATCGCTATCGACAGGGAAGCCGTTGGTATCGAGCGTCGTGCCGAACGTGCCGTTGCCGTCCACTACATAGATGGACGTGCCGTCCGATGCCATGCCCGAGCCCGCCATCCACACCGATCCCTGATGGCCGTTCGGCGCGACGTTGACCACGCCTGTCTGCTGCAGCGTGTCGGCGCTATAGCTCATGATCCAGCCCGTGTAGGCGCCCGCCATGCAATGCGCCGTCCAGCCCATGAAGATGTTGCCGTTCACGAGCGTCAACGCGACGCGCTCCGTGTGCAGCGAGGGATCGAACGTCAGCACGCCGTTCACGCTGTTGCCGCCCGTACCTTGAGCGGTCGCCGCGATTTCGCTCGGGCCGCCGAAGCGTTCGGCGCCGTTCGCGAGATCGAGCGCATGCAGGCGATGATGAAGGCCGCCGCTTGCATCCTTCGTCATCGCGACCGCATACAGCACGCCATTCGAGCCGCGGCTGCGGTCGATCACGGGCGTCGACGTAATGCCGATCTCCGGCGTGATGTCATTGCAGCCGCGATTGTCGCTGGGTGTTTCGTTCGCGCCCGTCAGCGAGACTTTCCACAATTGTGCGTAGTTGTCGGCGTCATACGCGTAGACGCTGTTGTGCTCGGTCACGACATAGATCACGTTGTGCGTCGTGCCATTGATCGAGAGGCTCGTGACTGACAGCGGCTGGCCGTCCACCTTGCCGTCGGCGGGCAGAAACGCGACCTTGCCGAACGACGCCGAATTGACGTTGGACGGCGTGAGCGTCGTCTCGGCGAGCATTTGACCGGTGCGTGCGAGATCGTTGTGATGCATCAGCACGTCGGTGGCGATCGACGCTGCCGGTGCTGCGTTGCCGCCCGTACCCGATGTGCCGCTGCCCGAGCCCGATCCCGCACCGCTCGTGCCACTCGTGCCACTCGTGCCGGCGCTACTGGCGCTCGCATTGTCCGACGAGCCGTTGCCGCATGCCGTGCAAAAGAATGCGAGCGTCAGTGCGACGGCAGTCTTGCTGACGCGCGAGAGCGTGCGATCCGTATCGCTCGCCGAAGAGACCTGGGACGCTGACAGCTGTCGTTGCATGTGCATGTCTCCCCACGCCCCGATGAGCGTCCTCGCATGGCGGCAGGCGCGTTATCGCTGTTCCATGCGGCGCTTGCCAATCTCTCCATGTTAAGAATGACGGCGCAAGGCCACGCGACATCGCTTCGGCTCTTTCCGCCAGACAGTTGCTGTTCATGCGATGGCCGAATGACGGCGCGCGGGACAGCTAATGCTGCCGATAGACTTGCGAGTCGTCGCTCGCGGGCAATGTGGCGGGGCTTTCGGGTGGAGACCAGGCCTGAACGGTGGGAGGCGGCGCGTGCTGCACGGGCTTTGTGGCAGTTCGGGCGGGCGTGCGTCGTGCCGCGACGGTGGTCGCGGCGGCCTTTGCTGGTGGCGTGTTGCTCGCGACCTTCACGGGCTTGCGCGTACCTTGCGCGTTGGCTTGCATGCAAGGCGAGCGCGGGCCGCAAGCGGCATTCGCGGGCTTCGTGCTGGTTCGACGTTCCTGTTGTGCCGCCGTCGTGCTGTGAGTGCGCGTGGGCGTTACGCTGGCGAGCTGATGCGTACGGGGCGCGGGCTGAGGCAGCGGAGGCGCAACCGGCTTCGCCGCAAGCTGTTTCGTCTGTTTCGCTGGTGTCTTGCTTTGCGTCTTGACTGGCGACGCGGGAGGCGACGCGGGCGCCGTCGCTACCGGCAAGCCCGGCGTGCTGCTCGCGAGCGCGCTGCTGTGTGCGTTTGCAGGCTGATGAGCGGCGGCGCCCGCCATGACGGCCGTATCCGTAGCATCGCGGCTGCGCAGCGCTTCGATCTGCTCGCGCAGGGCACGCGTGAGTTCCTGCGTGCGATCGGCGATGGTCGGGCGGTCGTGACGCGGCATCGCGCGCAGTTCGTTCTGGGTGACGATGCGGCGCAAGCGGCCTTGCATCGCATCGCGTTGAGTCAGCGTGATGTAGGTGCCGAATGCAATCGCGAAGCTCAGCAGCACGACAGCGGCGCCCGTGCTCAGCTTCCAGTCGGGCGTACCCACCGATGCAGGCGCAGCGATACGGCGCGGCCTTGGCCTGATGCGCCTGAAAAGTGGCGGATAAGTCGGCAACGGGTCGGGCGCATCTTCTGCCGCCCTGTTCGCGCTCACATGAGGCATGGAAGCGTCGAGAGGAAAAAGCAGATCGAGCGGCTGCGCAGGATGGTCTTGCTGCGCCACAAGTTTCGTCTCCTGCGTCGTGTCGCATTGCTCGTGCGGCGGCACTGGACGCTTGCGAATCGTGTCCATGGACAGACTCCCATGCCGGCACGCGTGACGGCATCGCACATTCTTCTCGTTGGCAACCATCGTGCGCTGGACATGCCTTTATGACGCAATGCGTCGCACGTAATCGCAATGGTCGTTATGCAATATGAGTCAGCTTTTGCGAGAGGTCAATAAAACTCGGCTATTCGGTTCGAAAAAGCCGCTTCGCGTGTATGTGAAGCGCGACAATTTCCCAATTGGCGAGGCAAATCGTCAATCGCGACTGATTCTGGTGATTGGGAAAATCGACGGAAAAGAATTGATCGCGCGTCAGGCGCCTTTTGAAAATGGAAAATAAATCGAAAAAAATCCATCTAGCCATTTTGCGCCATTCATGTTTCCCTATATATAGGTTTCTGAAAGATTGGGAAATTTTGACCTGTTAAATGTGCGTCTCGTGCAAGTTGGAGACGATACATTTCATCGCGCGGGCATATCGGCATAAAATGCACCTGGATAATCCTCATACGTTACAAAGTGTTACCCCGTTTCAGCAGACGTAAGTATTCCCGTTCGGTACGATTCGCCCTTGCAAAAATAGTCTGGATATAGGGATGTTTTTGTGTGAAGGCCGGGAAGGCCGTCGCACGGTACGCCCCGGTTGAAAGTCGTTAATGGTCGCGTATATCGCGCTATTTATCAGATGTTATCCCGATCTATTTTTCAGTTACATCTGGTTGCAATCGGTTGAGCACGGCCTCACTCGCACTGAACAACGTCGCGGGTATGCAGGAAACGCGCTGCTCCAAATTACCGGCACCCCCGGCGCACCGGCAGTCGACGCAGTAGGAACGACTCCGCGTGCAAGACAGCCAACCCAGAAATCCAGCGTACGCGTTCGGGCGTTTTTGCCAGGCGTATTCGGACGGATTTCGATTGCCCATTCGTACTTCCATGAAAGCCAATTTACTTCTTGTTTCGTCATCGATAGCGGTCCTTCTCGCGGGCTGCGGCGGTGGCGGCGGTAGCGACCCGGCCGGCGCATCGGCCAATACCGGTTCTCAAACGTCTGCGATGTCCGCCGCCAATGCGACGGCCAACGGCAACACCACGGGCAACATCAGTTGCATATCGCCTTCGACGGCGAGCGCGTCGGCAGGTGGCCCGCTGATTTCCGCCGATACGACGAGCAGCGACGGCACGCGCATGTTCGCGTCGGGCGCGAGTTTCCCGCTGGTGTTCAAGACGAACACGAGCAATGCCGACACGCTGAACTGGTCGATCAACGATACGACGGGCCGTGTCGCGGCCAGCGGCAGCTTCGCGGTGCCGGGCGGCGCAGCGACGACGACCCTGACCTGCAATTCGACACTCGCGGGCTACTTCGCGGTGGCGGGCAGCCTGAAGGCGGGCGGCGGCGCGTTGCCTCAGGCCGGCACGCGTCCCACGGGCATCGCCACGTTCGGCGTGATTCCGAACCTGAGCGGCATCGTGCCCGCCGTGACGTACTCGAAGCAGGAACAGCACCGCTTCGGCATGCAGGGTGAAAACGACCGCGCTGCGGTGCTCGCCGGTCTCGGCATCACGCAGACGATCGACGATCGCCAGATGTCGGTGATGGAGCCGAATGGCGCGAACACCTTTAATCCGTCGGCGAACAATCTCGACTCGTTCTATACGTCGGGCAACGTGATGCGCCTGATCCGTCTGGATGGCACGCCGGGATGGGCGTCGAAGTCGGGTGGCGTCGAGGACTTCACGACCTTGCCGAAGGACATGTCGTACCTGCAGAACTATATGAGCCGCGTCGGCACCGAGTCGAACGCGATCCGCCTCAAGTACTTCCCGACGCAGTCGGCGAACTACTATCAGGTGACGTGGGAGCCGAATCAGTTCTGGACGGACACCGATGCCAATTTCGTGTCGCTGTACCAGTCGGTCTATCAGGGCATTCACTCGACCGATCCGGGCGCTGTCGTGATGGGTCCGGCGGACGCATTTCCGAGCCTCACGAACAACCGTCTGCAACGCATTGCTTCGCTGGGTTATGGCAAGTACATCGATGGCGTGGCGACGCACGGCTACTACGATGCGGGCACGTCGCCTTCGCATCCGCCTGAGCGTCTCGCAACCGACCCCGTTGCCGCGAATGCCGCGAATGCGCTGAACAACTCGATGCGCACGCTGCGCACGACGATGCTGAACCAGTACCGCTCGGGCATGAAGCTGTATCAGACGGAAGTGGGCATCAGCTATGACCTGGGTTCGCAGTACGGCCCTAACTATCCGACGGGTAATGTCCTGTTCGCGCAGGGCGCCGTCGTCGCGCGCACGCACATCATTCTGCTCGGCGAAGGCGCGGACGTTTCGTACGTGTTCTACGGTGCGGACTATCCGGGTGAAGTGGGTTACGGCACGTTCTTCGATCTGTCGAACGCGCAAGGCTCGTTCGGTGCGACCAACATCAGCCCGAAACCGGCTGCCATGGTCGTGAGCGCGATGTCGCGCATTCTGGATGGCACGAATACGCTTGGCCCAGTGAAGAACACGCCGTCGGGTGTCTATGCTTATTCGTTCCAGCAGGTCAACAATGGATCGGTGATCACCGCCTTGTGGACGCACAACAACAATGCGTGGAGTGCAAGCACGGGCTTCAGTTCGACTTATAGCGCGGCCTACAGTCTTGTGGTCGATGCGCCAGGTACGAGTGGCACGGTCAAGGTGCTTGACATGATGGGCAACCCGATGACGCTGAACTACACGGACGGCACGCTGAAGCTGAATCTGACGGAGGCGCCTGTTTACGTGGTGTCGAAGAATGCGAGCGTCGCGAAGAGCAATGTAAACCCGCCGCCGGGTTACGTCGGTTCTTAAGCGAAGTGACGCATGCGGGTGGTGGAGTTGACGCTGCCCGCTGAGCGGGTCGTTACTTGTAAAAAAGCGCGCGGACGATCCGCGCGCTTTTTTCGTGTGTGCGATTTGCATTGTGTCCGACGTAGAGATCTTCTCTGCAATGTGCGCTAAGCCTTTGATTGATTGGGTGAGTACATTGCAATTGCGAGTGGGTGCGTGTGCCTAATAAAGTGGCATCGAAAGATTTTCGTCGATCGTTCGAAATAAGTGCTTGACAGCCCCCAGGGGGTTCCGCATAATTCGGCCTCTCCAAACGACGGAGACGCAAGAAAGCAGCAGAAAACAGCGGCTTTTTAGCGAATGTTCTTTAA
>NZ_JAGUUD010000091.1:0-33513 GCF_020177535.1 Paraburkholderia sp. XV
GCCCCGCACAGGGGCGACGCCTGAAGCACGCTAACAATTCGCGGATGCCAGCGAGAGCAAAGGCAAACCGCATCTGCCAGCGCAGAGCAAAAGCAAAGACAAAAGCAAAGGCAAAAACCGCTTACCGCATCAACTCATCAAAACTGACAAGCAGCCGCTCGATATCAGGAGAATGAATATCCCCCATAGTAGAAATCCGGAAAAGCTCCTTGGACAATCCACCCTGCCCGGCATAGATAACAAAGCCGCGCGCTTTAAGCGCATCATGCAACCGCTCATAAGAAACGCCGTCCGGCAACTTATAAGCCCGCAGCACAACGGAAGACTCAGCCGCTGGCAAAGCACTCCCAATCCCACGCGCAAAAAGCCCCTGCCGAGCCTGCTCGGCGAGAGCCAGATAACGAGCATGCCGCGCCCGCCAACCACCTTCCTCATCAAGCTCGCGCAGCGCCTCCACAAGCGCATAGTAAGCGTGAACAGAAGGCGTAAACGGCGTATTCCGCTGATCCTGCAAACTGGCAAGCCGCACAAGCCCGAGATAATAAGTCCGGCTCGCAGCAGCCGCCAACGCATCCCGCCGCACAATAACAAAAGCGGCACCCGGCACGCCATGCAGACATTTATTCGCCGTCGCGGCAACAGCCACAATCGTGCCTTCAGCGAAATCGATCTCTTCAGCACCGAAGCTGCTCACACCATCAACCAGCATCTTCACATTGCGCTCGCGGCAAACCACCGCCAGCGCCTTGAGATCATTCAAACGCCCCGTCGTCGTCTCATGATGAATCACGGCAACATGGGTAATCGCCTTATCGGCATCGAGCGCAGCCGCAATCCTCGCCAGATCGGGCGCCTGCATCCACTCATGCTTCACGACGCTATGCGCGATGCGATACTGCGCCGCGATCTGCGCAATACGCTCGCCATACACACCATTCTCGACAATCAGCAACTTGCCGTTCTCCGGCACCAGCGCCGCGATCATGCTCTCGACCGCCGCCGTCCCCGAACCCGTCATCAACACGGCGCTCCATTGCGCAGGGTCGAGGTCGTACAGTTTGACCAGACGCGCGCGCGCTTCGTCCTGCAAGTCGAAGAACTCGCTCTCGCGATGACACAAGTCCGTTTGCAGCAGGCTGTTACGCACACGCTCGGTCAGCGTGACAGGGCCTGGATTCATCAGCAGCATCAACGTGCTCCTTCGTTCGAGCCGGCAGTGGCGATATGGCGCATCAGGCGCGTCTTCACATCGGGCGGCGTGATGGTCGGGCGCGGCAAGCCGTCAGGCGTGCCACGGCGGATCGCGACGCGCACGAAGCGCGGGCCGTCAAGCAGCGGCGACGCGAACAACTCGTCGATCAGGCCCGCGTCATCGCCTTCGACCGCGGACGCATAGCCGCACGCCGCCGCGACACCCGCAAACGACACCTGCGGCGAGACCGTCGACTGGCCGCCGGTAGAATCGTGAGCGCCGTTGTCGAGCAGAATGTGCGTGAGATTCGACGGACCATATGCGCCCAGCGTCGCGAACACGCCCATGCGCATCAGCGCCGCGCCATCGCCGTCGAGCGCGACGACATGCAGGTCCGGCCGCGTCAGTGCGAGCCCCAGCGCAAACGGCGTAATACAGCCCATCGAGCCGACCATGTACAACTGGTTCGGCCGGTCGTCGATCGCGTAAAGCTCGCGCCCGCAAAATCCCGTCGATGCAAGCACGACCGTCGAGTTCACCGGCGTATGCGCAATCACGCGCTGCAAGGCCTCATTGCGCGTCGGCAAGGCGTCGGCGGCAACAGCACGCGACACGTCACGCGCGGCACGCACGTCGCGCTTCGTCGCGCGGCCCGAGTCCTTCAGCTCGTATGGCGCAACGCTGCCCTTCTGCATCACGAGCGCATACGGGCGGCCCGTCGCGTCCATGTGCGCAATCGCACGGTCCAGCGCGGGACCGATCGCTTCCGCTTCCGTCGGGAACGTCTCCCACGGAATCTCCATCGTGTCGAGCATCGCCGGCGTGATGGGGCCCATCAATTGATGCTGCGGCTCGTCCGCGACGCCGGGCTGGCCGCGCCACGTGACGATCAGCAGCTGCGGCAGGCGGAACGTCCACGTCAGCGACGTGAGCGGGCTCACCGCGTTGCCGAGGCCCGAGTTCTGCATCATCGTCACGCCGCGACGGCCATTCTGCGCGCCGAGCGTGACACCCGCGATGAACGCGACCGCATCGCCTTCGTTCGCCGCCGACACGTAATGCAGCTTCGGGTCCTGCAGCACGTAGTTGATGAACGGCGTCAGATACGAGCACGGCACGCCCGCATACCAGTCGAAGCCGCGCTCGCGCGCCGCCTCGACGAACTGTGCTGCCTCGATCATTGCGCCGCGCCTCCCGCTGCATCGCTCTTCGCAAGCGGCGTCGCTTCGTGCGCGAAGTCGCCCGCACGACGGAAGTCTTCGAGGTCGTTCACACCGCGCCAGTGGCCATGCACGTATTGCACTTCGACTTCTTCACCGGCTTCGATCAGCGCATTCAACAGGGCAGGCATGTCGAGCGAATCGAAATCGGGGCGCGCGCGCAGCGTGTTCATCACCGCCTGCAGACGCTCGCGGCCCGCGCCGCGCACGTTCAGCAAACCGATCCAGCGGCCGTGTGGCGCTTCGCCCTTCACGTCGGCTTCGTTGTTCGCCACACGGCGCAGCAGCACCTTGTTGCCGAACAGGCCGCGATCGTCGGCGGCCGAGCACCACGCGAAATCGCGCACGCTCTGGTTCGTCGCGCCCGCTTCGGCTACCGTCGTCGAATCGACGACCACGCTGAACAGCGCTTCGCTATCCACCAGATCGCGCACGATGTAGCTGCGGAACAGCAGGTCGCCGTACGAGATCACGGTGTCGTTCTGCAAGCCGTCGACCGCGCACGCGAGCGACGCCAGTTCGCCCGTCTGCTCGTGACGCTCGTTGACCACGAGCTTGATGCCCGCTGTGTCGATCGCGTCGGCGCGATAGCCGCCCACCACCGTGATGTCGTTGACGCCCTGCTTCTTGAATGCGTCGACGAGCCAGCGCAGCAGCGGCTTGCCCGCAATGGGCAGCATGACCTTCGGACGATCCGTCGTCACGGCTTCCAGGCCCTTGCCGCGGCTCGCGGCAAGCACCACGGCCGAACTCGCCACACGCGACGACGACAGATAACGCTCTTCCGCTACCGAGTACTCGTCGGCATCCTGCAGACGGAAAATTTCATTGACGGTCGCAATGCGGTCTTCCACATTCACGAGCGTCTGGCTCTCGTAGATTTCCTTGACGACCGCCTGCATCGCGGAAGTGGCCGCGCGAATCTGATGATTCGCCCAGATGACCGTGCTGATGCCCGCCTTGCGGAACACTTCCGTCGGCGTGCTGTAGTACTTGGTCGGCACGATCACCAGCGGACCGCGGCCTGCCCATTCGCGCGCGAACTCGAGAATCTCGTCGGCGCGCGACAGCTTGCTGTGGATCAGGATCGCATCCGCACCCGCCTGGCGATACGCTTCGGCGCGCTTCAACGCTTCGTCCATGCCCCAGCCGGCGATCAGCGCTTCGACGCGCGCGACGATCGAGAAATGCTCGTCCGTCTGCGAGTCCTTGCCCGCCTTGATCTTGCCGCAGAACTCGTCGATATCGGCGAGCGGCTGCGCTTCGCCCTTGATGAAGCTGTTCGTCTTCGGAAACACCTTGTCTTCGATGCACACGCCCGCGATGCCGCGTTGCTCCAGCTTGCGCACCAGGCGGCGCACGTTGTTGAAGTTGCCGTAGCCGGTGTCGCCGTCGAGCAAAATGGGCAGGTCGCTCGCGTCAGCCATGAATTCGAGCGTATCGACGACTTGCGTCCAGCTCGCTTCGTTGTTGTCGCGCACACCGTATTGCGCGGAGATCGCAAGGCCCGAGCCCCAGATGCCCTTGAAGCCGGCTTCGCGCGCGATGCGTGCGGAGATGCCGTTGTGCGCTTCCATCAGGAATTCGAGTTCGTTGCTGGTGAGCATCTGGCGCAAGCGTGCGCTGCGCGACAGAGTGGAAACAAATGAGGGTTCGCGTGCGTTCATTGTGTGGCTCCTGATTTCGGCCCGAGTTAGCGCTTCAGCGCTTCATGCAAAGCCGGCCGCTGCAATTGCGGCAGGACTTCTTTAGTTGCTCGCGCAACGTCGTTGGGAAAATCGATTTCGATCCAGGGCAGGCCGGTGACATCGGCCGTATCGAATGCGTGGCTGCGCTCCAGCAGCAGGTCGCGCATGGCTTCTTCGTGCGGCAGGTTCGCGCGGCCGCTATCGACATAGCCCGCCACGATCTCCGCGAAGCGCCGGGCAGCGGCCTCGGTGAAGCGGAAAAAGCCCACCGATTCGCCGATCGTGTCGTAGTCGAGGCCGACGGCCAGCTGCTTGCGCAATTCGATGGGCACGCCCTGTTTCAGGCACAGCTTGACGGGCTCGTCGCCCGCTTCGAAGTCGCGGTCGATCAGCAGGCGATTGGCGTGCTCACCCGCCACGAGCGCGGCCAGCATGCGCTCGTCGTACAGCACGTCGGCGTCCATCAGCAGCACGTCGCCGCCGCGCGTGAGGGCATCGGCGACGGTGTGCACGGTCAGCACGCTGCCCAGATCGAAGCGCGGATTGAGCCTGATCTCGGGCACCTTGCGGCCGGCCCGCGTCAGTTCGGCTTCGACCTGTTCCGGCTGAAAGCCGAGCGCGAGCACGACTTCATCGACGCCCATGGCTTCGAGCATCTGCAGATGGCGCTCCAGCAGCGTGACCCCGTCAAAGCGCAACAGACATTTTGGAAACTGCTCCCCCGGCGGTTGCTGGAGTCGCAAGCCGAGGCCTGCGGCAAGAATGATTGCTCGCATTCGATTTCCAGGGAAAGGGTTAATTGGCTTATTGGCTCTTTTAATCCGGCATTCGAAATGGCTTGCGCGCTGTGCGCGAAGGCGTCCCGGCGAGCCAAAAATGGCGACTATATCGGAATTGAGAACGGATTGCAGACCAGCCGGGCCGGTTTTGGCAATTGATGGAATTAATTTGAAAAATGTGGTGATTTTGTTTGCAAACGACGCTGATTCACCTGTTTCAGCCGATGAAAGGGTATTCTGCGCTTTCAGTTAATGCGAGGCACGATTTCGTGAGGAAAGCAGCAAGCCGATCAGTGACGATCGCGCCGGAAAAGCAACAGGCGCATCGATCGAAGGGTCAGAGGTACTTCAATTCACTCGTCAAGCAGATCGAAAACCGGCGTGGACGGCTCGCGCAATGGGAAAGCTTCACGCCCGTCTTCCAGAAGAAATATGTCGACGTGCTCGTCCCGCTCCGGAAGCGTTCGCGGGACGCGCAGGTGAAGCTGATTCACCGGCTCGACGCGGTCCATGGCGATAAAGGCCTGAATGCCGTCGACCGTCGAACGGTCTCGGCACTGATCGTCGACCTGTTGCAGCCAATGATCCGCCTTCACGACGACGACATCTTGCAGTCGATCCACGACCGGCATGCTTCGCCCGGCGACGGCGAGCCGGCCGATATCGACCTCGAAGGCATGAAAGCGGCGATCGAAGAGATGCTCGGCGTCGAATTCGAAGACGACGTGATCTCTCCACAGGAGTTCTTGAAGCGCGCGTCCGAACAGTTCGCGAAACTGCGCACGGAAGCAGCCGAAAGAGCACAGGCGCGCGAGGAGCGCCGTGCGAAGCGCAAGCCAACGCCGAAGCAGCTCGCCGCGCAAGCGCGCAAGGAAGCGGCGAAGGCGGAAATCAGCCAGTCGCTGCGCGATGTCTACCGCAAGCTGGCGAGCGCGCTGCATCCCGATCGCGAGCACGACCCCGAGGAGCGCGCACGCAAGACCGTGCTGATGCAACGGGTCAACGAGGCGTACGCGAAGCGCAAGCTTCTGCAGCTACTGGAGTTGCAACTGGAACTCGAACATATCGACCAGAAGACAATCGATGGCATCAGCGAAGAAAAACTCGCGCACTACAACGAGGTGTTGCGCGAGCAGCTCGGCGAACTGGATCGCGAACTCTCGGATGTCGAACAAAAATTCAGGGGCGCATTCGGCTTTCCGCACGGCCCTCGCATATCGCCTGACTTCGCGATGGAAGATCTCGACGGCGAGATCGCGCAGCGCGTGCACATGGTGCACGAGATCGAACACGATCTGCCCGTGTTCGACGACATCAAGAAAACGAAAGCCTGGTTGAAAGCGGTCAAACGCGACCGTCCCATCTGATCCCGCGCATCGCCTTCCATCCCGCCGGGCGCGCTAGCGCCCATTTTCTCGTCATACCAATACGCGCCGTGCTCATTAGGGGTTTCCCCGGCTGCTGCAAGCGTTTGCGGCGGTCGTAAACCCTGTCAGGCATCGCCTGTATCTGCCGCCATCCTGCACAAAACCCGAAGACCGTCACACGCAACCCCAGCCGCCGCAAGCAAAGCACACCATGACTCTGAACAAGAAACTCGCCTCGATGATCGCCATCCTGTGGATCGGCCTCGTTCTCATCGGCGCGTTCGGCGCGTGGCAAAGCCGCTCGTCGATGATCGCCGACCGCCGCGATCAGCTGACTACGCTCGTCGAACAGGCCAATTCGATCGTCAACCGCTACTACACGCTGTCGCAGCAGCACGCGATGAGTGAAGCCGACGCGAAGAAACAGGCGCTCGACACGCTGTCCGCGCTGCGCTACGGCACCGACGGCTATCTGTCCGTCAACGATTCGCAGCCCGTCATGCTGATGCATCCGTTCAAGCCGGCGCTGGTCGGCAAGAACCTGTCGGGCTTCACGGACCCGGCGGGCAATCACCTGTTCGTCGATATCGTCAACGCCTCGAACCAGGGCAAGGGCGGTTTCGTCGACTACCTGTGGTCGAAGCCGGGCAGCGACACGCCCGTCCCGAAGACCAGCTATGCGATGCGCTTCACGCCGTGGGACTGGGTGCTCGTCACGGGCATGTACATGGACGACGTGCAGAAAGCGTTCTACGTCGATCTCGGGCGCTGGCTCGCCATCACCTTCGTGCTGGGCGGCATCGCGACGCTCGTGATGGTGCTCGTGCTGCGCAGCGTGAAGCGCACGCTCGGCGGCGACCTCGAAGTGGCCGTCGAAGCAACCCAGCGGATCGCGCGCGGCGACCTGGCGACACCCGTGCCGCTCGCGCACAACGACCGCGCGAGCCTGCTGCACGCGCTGCACACCATGCAAAACGGTCTGGTCGATACCGTCTCGCGCGTGCGCGCCGGCACCGAGAACATCAACGTCGGCGCCAGCGAAATCGCCGCAGGCAATACCGATCTGTCGCAACGCACGGAAGAACAGGCGGCCGCGCTGGTGCAGACGGCATCGAGCATGGACCAGATGACGTCGAACGTGAAGCAGAACGCCGAAAGCGCCGCGACAGCCGCCGGGCTCGCAAGCGAGGCCGCCGACATCGCGAAACGCGGCAGCCGGGTGGTCGACGACGTGGTCCGCACGATGGGCGACATCACGAGCAGCTCGAAGCAGATCGGCGACATCATCGGCGTGATCGACGGCATTGCGTTCCAGACCAACATCCTCGCGCTCAATGCCGCCGTCGAAGCGGCGCGCGCGGGCGAACAGGGCCGCGGCTTCGCGGTCGTCGCAGCGGAAGTGCGCAGCCTCGCGCAGCGCTCGGCAACGGCGGCAAAGGAAATCAAGGCGTTGATCGAAACGTCGACGGGCAGCGTCGAGGAAGGCGCGGCGCTGGTCGCGAACGCCGGCTCGACGATGGGCGAGATCGTCGCCTCCGTGCGCCGCGTCAACGAGATTCTCGAGGAAATCAGCCATGCGTCGCGCGAGCAGAGCGCGGGCATCGAGCAGGTCAACCGAGCCGTCGGCGAAATGGATCAGGTCACGCAGCAGAACGCGGCGCTCGTCGAGCAGGCAGCGGCGGCCGCCCATTCGCTCAAAGACCAGGTCGGCGGCTTGCGCGAGGCGATTTCAAGCTTCTCGCTGCCCGCCTGACAGTACTGCAGCCCTGCCCGGCGCGGTAGACAATAAAAAGAAGGCGCTCATCGAGCGCCTCGTTAACACGCCGCGTCGGAGACGACGCATCAGTTGAACGGGCGACGGAGACGGCTTTTTCAACGCGGCCCTGCGGGCTGCGTGCGCCGGACCACAATCGGCACGGCCTCTGAATCCCGCCCGCCGCGCAAAAACCTTTCTCGAAGCTCGCGCTCAGATTACGTTCTTATTACAATCTGATCCACGTTCACTGTGGACCGGTTGTCAGAGCGGCCGGCTTCGCCCTCATGTTCCGCAAGAAAAATCACGATCCGTACGCGCCCGTCGCGAAGAATCCCGTCCTCGTCGCGCGTCTGCCGATGTGGCGCTCGAAGCTGATCGTGATCCTCGTGTTCGCGGCGTTCGCCGCGCTGATCGGCCGCGCGTTCTGGGTGCAGATCGTCAATCAGGACTTCTACGTCGAACAGGGACAAAAGCGCTATCAGCGCACCATCGAACTCGACGCGACGCGCGGGCGCATCGTCGACCGCAATGGCGCGATGCTGGCCGTCAGTCTCGCCACTTACGAAATCTGGGCGTCACCGAAACTGCTCGCCGAAGCCGCGTATCCGCCGCTGGCGAAGCTCCTCGACATGCCGCTTGCCGAGTTCACGCAGCGCGTATCCGGCAACAAGAGCTTCGTGCTGCTCAAGCGCCAGGTCGATGCGGAAACGGCCGCGCATATCGACAAGCTCAACCTCGCGGGCATCACGCGCATTGCGGATTCGAAGCGCTTTTATCCCGAGGGCGAATCGGCAGCGCACGTGGTCGGCTTCACCGATATCGAGGACAACGGCCAGGAAGGCATCGAGCTCGCCGCCAACGACCTGCTCACGGGCGAACCGGGCGAGCGCGAGGTGATCCGCGACCGGCTCGGCCGCGTGGTGTCGGACACGCGCCCGCTGACGCCGGCGCAACACGGCGCGACCGTGCATCTGACCGTCGACCGCCGCATCCAGCAGCTCGCGTATGCGCAACTCAAGGCGGCCGTCGCGAAGCACAGCGCGCAGGCGGGCAGCGTCGTCGTGCTCGATGCGCGCAACGGCGAGATTCTCGCGCTCGCGAACTATCCGAGCTTCGACCCGAACGACCGCTCACGGCTCACGGGCCGCCAGTTGCGCAACCGCGCGGTCGTCGATACGTTCGAGCCTGGTTCGACGATCAAGCCGCTGGTGGTCGCGCTGTCGCTCGATCGCGGCCTGGTGCGGCCTGGCACGATGATCGACACGGCGCCCGGCTGGTACAAGATCGGCCCGAGCGTGATCCACGACACGTCGAACCACGGACGCATGACGATTGCGGAAGCGTTGCAGAAGTCGAGCAATATCGCGCTCGCCAAACTCGCGCTGAACCTGCCCGCCGAAACCATCTGGAACAAGTATCAGGAGTACGGACTGGGCCGCGCGCCGAAGCTGACGTTTCCGGGCGTCGCGGCGGGCCGCGTGCGACCGTTCGCGCGCTGGCGGCCCATCGAGCAGGCGACGATGGCCTATGGCTACGGCCTGTCGGCGTCGCTGCTGCAGATCGCGCAGGTCTACACGGCCTACGCGGGCGACGGCACGATGCACCCCGCCACGCTGCTGATCGACCCTGCGCGCGCCGCGCCGGACGGCCAGCGCGTGACGATGCCCGCCACGGCCGCAGCGATCCGCTCGATGCTCGAAATGGCGACGAGCGAAGGCGGCACGGGGCGCGCGGCGAACGTCGACGGTTATCGCATTGGCGGCAAGACGGGCACGGCGCGCAAGCAGGTCGGCGCGGGATACGCGAAAGGCCGCTACCGGTCGCTGTTCGTCGGCATGGCGCCGATGAGCGATCCGCGTCTGGTCGTGGCCGTGATGATCGACGATCCTGCGGGACGCGCGTTTTACGGCGGCACGGTGGCGGGTCCCGTGTTCAGCGCGGTGACGGGCGGCTCGCTGCAACTGCTCGGCGTGCCGCCCGACGCGCCTGTGACGGCGCCCGCTTCGGAAGCGGCGCACGCGCCCGGCGTGTAGCGCGGCAACTCATGCGCGGGGTTTCGCCAGCGCGCGCAGATCGCGCGCGACGTCGTCCAGCACCGGCTGCCATTGTCCGAACTGCCGCTGCCGGTACAGCGTAGCCGTCGGATACCACGGGCTGTCGCGCCTGTCGATCAACCACGTCCAGTACGGATTCACGTCGAGCAGGACCCACGTACGCTGACCGAGCGCACCCGCCAGATGCGCCGCCGACGTGCACACGCTGATCACCAGATCGAGCTCGCTGACGAACGCAGCCGTATCGTCGAAGCTGCGCCATTCTTGCGTGAAGTCGTGCATCGGCAGGCCGGCTGCGCGGGCGGCCTCGACGTCAGCCGCGGCGCCGGGTTGCAGCGAATAAAACGCCACGCCGTCGATGTTGCGAAACGCCTGCGCATAGCGCTGCGCGCCGACGCGCCGGAAGCGGTTGCGTCCGTGATTCAAGCTGCCCGTCCATGCAAGCCCGACCTTCAGACGCTTTTCGCCGGCGAGGCGCGCGCGCCATGCGTCGCGCAACTCCGCGTCCGCGCGCAGATAGGGCACCACGGACGGAATCGATTCGATGCGCGTGTCCAGCATCAGCGGCGCGCTGACGAGCGGCAATTCGAAATCAAACGGCGGCAAGGCTTCGACTTCACGCGCGGCGGAATACGCATCCACATGCGCGCCGAAACTGCGCGGCAACAGCGCGCCCATCTGCGGAAACGAGTTCCACACGATACGCCCGCCTTCGCGATGCACGCGCTGCGCGAGGAGCGGCATGAAGCGGCAAAACTGCAGCACGTCGCCCATGCCCTGCTCGCCCCACACGAGCAAGGTCTTGCCCCCAAGCGATTCGCCGCGCCACTGCGGCTTGCCGAATGGCGGACGCCCGTTCACCAGCATGCTGGCGGGATCGTTCCAGCGCGCCTCGTGCGCGGGCCAGCCTTCGGCATAGCTCCCGCGCAGCAGGTGCAGCACGCCAAGCCCTGTGCGCATCGATGCGTTGTCGGGCGCCAGTTCAGATGCCGTCGTCGCATGCGTCAGCGCGTCGTCCCAACGTTGCGCTTCCTTGAGCGCCTGCGCGAGATTGCCATGCGCCACGGCGCTGCGCAGGTCGATCTCGACGGCGCGCCGCGCCGCCGCAAGCGCGCCGTCGAGATCGAAGCAGGCGCGCCGCGCGCTCATCAGGTTGATCCACAGCGCGAAGTCAGATGGGTCCGCTGCGACAGCCGCTTCGAGCAGTTGCCGCTCTTCGGCGGGATCGCCGCCCGTGCGGTTCAGCGCGATCGAGAGGTTCTTGCGCAATTGCGGGTACGCAGGGTCGATCGCGAGCGCGTGGCGATACGGCGCGAGCGCGTCGCGATGCCGGTTCGCCATCTGCAGCGCGTAGCCGAGCCGCACGCTGGCCGCCGCGCTGTGCGGCTCGAGTTGCGCGATCGTTTCGACGAGCCCGATGGCTCGCGCGACGTCTTCCTGTTCGAGCAGTTCAAGCATCAGCTGGTCGATCGACATGCTATCCGCCGGGTGTAGACAAGACGCCGCTTCGAGCCACAACGCACGCGCGCGCACGTCGCCCTCGGACTGCGCGGCGAGCGCGCGGCGGAGGAAGCTCAGGAATGGATCGAAGGTCGGTGGCATAAAGGTGAACGGAAGCGTTGGGCGAGGCATCGCGTCGGCACGCGCCCGGCGCACCAGGCGCGCCGGGTCGGATATTCTCCGGCGAATGGCGTGACCTGTCGTAAAGAATCGTCAAGTACCGACGCGATATCAACGGATGGATGCGTCGTGCCCGGTCGCGTTCACGCTTCGTTTATAGCCTTTCCGTCCCGCGCCTTGCGCGAACGGCACGCATGCGCTGGCCCCAGCGAGCCATATTTAAGGACGGGAAAGAATAGGACCACGTGTCTTAAGCTTCGTTTAATTCTTTGCTGTGAAGATGCCACTCGACATTCCCTGTCGACCGGAGTTGGCGCTTTAGCGCCTTATTCTGGTCCCATGCAAAGCTGTTGTGCCGCTTGCGTACCGGCGGTATTTTTTATCCACCGGCGGGGCATCCCCGGCAGGAGAGACACGATGGTTGAGGACACGGTGTTCGAACATCTACGCGCGCTGCACGGCAACGCGCAGACGCTGACCATCCGCAGTTGCACCGTCTCGCCGCCGATGCAGCACCCGTGGGGCCGCTCGTTCCGGCTCGTCGAATGGACCTTCAGGCACGACGTTGAATCCTTCCGGCGCGTCGTGCCTGCCGAGAGCACGCCTCGTCAGATTGCCGAAGCCGTAATGTCGCACGTGCCGGGGCGGCGCTTCTGCCAGCCTGGCGGATAGATTGCGCGCCGCACAGCGCGAGCCGCTCGATACGCGCGCCGCGGGCGCTCGACGCCGGGTTGCCGTTTTTCATCACGCAGTCCTCCACGCAGACATCGCCGGCCGTGTTTCGGCGGGCGGAAACACATTCCACGAACCGTCGTCGTGACGGAAAAAGAAAATCGACAGCAACCCGTTGGGGCGCACCGCCTCGACGCACACGCAGCGGCGATGCATCTGCGTACGGCAGAAGCGCACCACGCGCGCGGGCATCGCGGGAGTCGGCGCGAGCCATTTGTCGACGGCCCAGTGCAGTGTTTTTCCGGTCGGGCTCATGGTGGTCTCCTTCGCTTTGCTGACTGCTTTTACGGCATTAAACGTTTCGAACTTCAATGTCGCTGTTCAATTGCGACGCTCATGCTGCGTTAACAACGGCGCGGCCGATTTTCATCCGGTTGCCGACAAAAGCGCTGGCGAGGCACAGCAGCGCATGCATGCCCGCGCGCGGATGCGTGAGACATGCATGGACCTGTTCGCTGCGGCTTTCGCCGAGCAGACACCACGCGCAGAAGTGCTCGCAGTTGTTCGTCAGCAGGCGATAGTGGTTTTCGCCGAGGCGCGAGCGGGCGCGCAGCACGGTTTGTTCGGCGGTGTACTTCGGGAACGGATGCGGGCGCACGGCAACGGCGTGACCATCGGCGAAGGCTTCGAGCGCCACTTCTTCGACGGGACCGCGATGCGCGGACTTTGCGAAACCTGCGTAGTGAATGACCTTGCCGCCACCGACGTAAATGCCGTGATGTTCGTAGCCGCGGCGTTGGGTGATCAGGTGGGCACCGAGGGCGGGTTCGTCGCTGGAACCGTCGAGCACCACATCAGCCGATGCGTAAGCAGCCGCGCGGTTTGCACCTTGTTCATTGCGAGATTGTTGGAGGTTGCGGTTCATGGCTTTGCTCAGGTATCCGGTTCAAAAGGCCAACACTGTTGCTGGCTCTTTTGCATCATCCGGACCAGGCTATCTAAGCCGTTGATTTACCGCAATATTTCACACAGACAAGGCACTTTGCAGGGGGCCTGTGTAGGGACACACCCAACAGAATTTCAGGCGGTTGTGTCGTGCGACCACCACCACTTTTCGCTCCGCGCGCCTGTGCATCGCGCGGCGAAAATGTGTTGGTTCCCCCATCTTTCGCAGCGGCGCGCTGTTGGACGACGGCCAACGTCCCAAAGGACTCGCGCGCGGCGCGCGCGCGTATGTGCCCGCTTTATCCCACGCCCAGCAAGGAGCCACGCGAGCGCGCACAGGCAGGCCCCACATTGGCACGGCCCTTGCACGTCATAGCGCAACTTCCCTTGACTTCGCGCCGCGCGACGGGCGGCCATTCTGGAGACACACCATGGCTTCCATCACCATCAGCGACCTTTCGCACAACCTCGCTCTCGATCGCAAGGCGATGGCCGCGATCAGCGGCGGCGGCGGTGCGCCGTGGGTATTCGGCTGGATCACACCGTATGTGCACGAAACGCCGAGCGTTGGACCCGTCGTCAACCTGTACGACGTCACGAACAACTTCTATGCTAACCAGATGATCAATCAGTTCCAGAATGTTGAAGTGAACAACACGGGCAACAACTCGAACATCAACGTATCTCCTGACGCACGCAGTACGAACCTGGCTTAGATACCGTGACCTGTACCAGTCAATTCCGGTGGGCGTCGGCGGCGCGCACCGACACGGGCCGGGTACGCGAGATCAATGAGGACGCCTGCCTCGATCAACCGCAGCGCGGCCGCTGGGCCGTGGCTGACGGCATGGGCGGGCACGACGTCGGCGATCTCGCGAGCCAGCTCGTGGTGGAAACGCTCGGCCAGTTGCCGGAACAGGCGGGTATCAAGCATTGCATCGCCGAAGCGCGCACGCGTCTGCAGGATGCGAACCGTCAGTTGCGCGACGAAGCAAGCCGCAGGCAGGTGCAGCGCATCGGCACGACCGTCGTCGTGCTGCTCGCGTGCGACCGCTTCTGCGGCTATCTATGGGCAGGCGACAGCCGCATCTATCTGCTGCGCCAGGGGCAATTGCGGCAGCTGACGCGCGATCACAGCCAGGTGGAAGCGCTGCGGCAGTCCGGTCATCTGACCGAGGAAGAAGCCCGCCACCATCCTGCGCACAACATCATCACGCGCGCCGTCGGCGCAACCGATCATCTGGAGCTCGACGAAGACGCAATCGAAGTCGCGGACGGCGACGTGTTCCTGCTGTGCAGCGACGGCCTCAGCAACGAATTGACCAACGAGGAAATCCAGCAGACGCTCGCGAGCGTCGATTGTCTGCACGCGCCCGATGAACTCGTCGATATCGCACTCTCGCGCGGCGGCCGCGACAACATCACGGCTGTCGTCGTGCAGGCGGAAGATCCGCAAGCGTCGGACAAAACCTTGTTGAACCCGTCGCCCTGATCCGCATTGCCAGCCGTTGCTTCAATGCAGCTCGGCTTCGTCGTCCTCTTCCGTGTCGTCCTTGCGCGCATTGGCCTGTGCATGCGCGCGGCGAAAGTCCTTCGAATGCAGTCCGTGCTTCTTCAGCAACATCTGAAGATGGGAGCGGTTCATGTCGACGCGGCGCGCCAGTTCGGCGACCGTGCCGCCCACTTCCTGCAAGCCGCGTTGCAAGAAAGCTTTTTCCGCTTCGTCGCTGGCGGCGCGCTTCGCATCGCTCAACGACAACAGATTGGTCACGCTCGCCGTGCCGTTCGCGGCCTCGCCCGCCGTGCCGAATATCGACGACGTAACGGGTGCCGTGGGCCGCATATCCACCGGCAAATGATCCACATCCGCGATGTCGCCCGCGAGGCACGAGATGCGGTACATCACGTTGCGCAATTCGCGGATATTGCCCGGATATGCATAGGTCAGCAGAAAGTCCCGCAATTTAGGGGTGATTCTCACAGGACGGCGCTTGAGCGCGCCCGCCGCCTCGTCGCCAAAGTACTGGATCAGAAGCGGAATTTCATCGCGCCTTTCGCGCAGCGGCGGCAAGGTCACGTGAATCACGCTCAGCCGGTAAAAGAGATCTTCGCGGAACGTGCCCTGTTCGCTCAGCTTGCGCAGATTGCGATTGGTGGCGGCGACAATGCGCGTATCGACGCCGATCGGCTCGTCCGAGCCCACGCGCTGTATTTCATGCGCTTCCAGCACGCGCAGCAGTTTCACCTGCCCCGTCAAAGGCAATTCGCCGATTTCGTCGAGAAAGATCGTCCCCGTATGCGCGCTTTCGAATTTGCCTTTGCGGTCGTTGGTCGCGCCCGTGAATGCGCCTTTTCTGTGGCCGAACAGTTCCGACTCCAGCAGGTTGTCGGGAATCGCGCCGCAATTCACGGAGATGAAAGGCTTGTCCGAGCGGCTGCCGTTCGCATGAATGACCTTCGCCATCAGTTCCTTGCCCGTGCCGCTTTCGCCGTCGATCAGAACGGGGAGATCGGTCGGCGCCGCTTTCTCGGCGATTTCGAGCGATTCCAGCAACTTCGGGTTATCGCCGAACGTGCCTTCGAAAATAAAGCTGCGCGCGAGCAACGCCTGCCGCCGCGCGCCGCGCGAGAGGTCGCCGCGCATCGGCTCGACCACGGCCGCCTGCACGAAGCGCTCCTTGTGCGACATTTGCATCACTTCGTCACGCAACGAACTCGCCTGTTTCAGGAGCTTTTCGATATCCGAGCGTTCGAGCCGCGACGACCAGCGCAGCGTCGAGCGCAGAATTTCGATCTTCTCGATCAACCCTGCGTAAGAGATGGCGGAGCCGGTTTCGTCAGGCTGCTGGTCGAGTATTTTCATCAGGCGCTCAACTGTTTCTGGACGAGCTGGTAGTACATGCCCTTCCGGTTGACCAGTTCCTCGTGACGCCCCTGCTCGACGATCGCGCCTTCATAGAGCACGAGAATCTTGTCGGCGCGCATGATCGTACTCAGCCGGTGCGCGATGATGACGGCCGTGCGTCCCTTGAGGATTTCCTGCATGTTGCCGAGGATATTGCTCTCCGATTGCGTATCGAGTGCGGACGTCGCCTCGTCGAATACCAGAAGACGCGGATCGTGATACAGCGCGCGTGCAATGCACAGCCGCTGAATCTGGCCGCCCGACAAACCAATGCCGCGCTCGCCGACCACCTGTTCGTAGCCGAGCGGCAGCTTGGCGATGAACGCGTGAGCGTCGGCCATCCTCGCCACCTCCTCGATGCGGCGGCGGTCCGGCGTGTCGTCGCCGCTCGCGATGTTCTCTGCGATCGTGCCGGAAAACAGCAGGTTCGTTTGCATCACATAACCGATCTGCGCACGGAAGAACGCCTTGTCGATCACATTCATGTCGTAACCGTCGACCATCATCTTGCCGTCGCTCGGCGTGTAAAAGCCCACCAGCAGCTTCGCGAGCGTGGTCTTGCCCGAACCGCTGCGCCCGACGATCGCCACCAGTTCGCCCGGTTTGATGTCGAAGCTGATGTTCTCCAGCACGTAGGCGCTCTCTTCCTCGCCATAGCGGAAGTACACGCCGTTCAGGCTGATCTCGCCTTGCAGGTCGGGCAGCATCACGCGCGACGGCAGGTCTTCTGGCTTCTGCTCCGGCTCGATATCGAGCACGTCGCCCAAACGTTCCATTGCGACGCCCGCGTCGTTGAGCATGCTCCACAAGCCCACCAGCCCCATCAACGGCGTCAGCACGCTGCCCATGAACGCGTTGAACGCGATCAGCTGGCCGATCGTCATTTCGCGGGCGAGCACGAGATTCGCGCCGACCCAGAGAATCGCAATCGTCGTCGCGGCATTCAGCAACTGGCTGATAAAGCCGATCACGATGTTGAACGCGTGAGCGCGGTATTGGACTTCGAGGGCCTTTGCGTATTTCTTTTCCCAGCGCAAGCGCACGGGCCGTTCGATGCCCATGCCCTTCACCGTTTCGACACCCGACAACGCCTCCATCAGGAACGATTTCGAATCCGTCCCGGCCGAAAATGTTTCGCGAGCGTAGTTCTTGATCTTCGGCGTGGCGATCAGCGTGAGCGCCATGATCGGAATGACGAACGCGATCAGTACGAATGTCATCTTCGCGTTATAGAAGAACATGATCGCGAAGTAGATGAATACCATCAGCAGATTCAACGCCGTCGTCACCGTCGATTCGGTGAGGAACGCGCGGATCGTCTGGTTCTCCTGGAAGCGCGCAAAAATGTCGCCCGTCTTGCGCTTGGCAAAGAACGAGAACGGCAGCGACATGGTGTGCCTGAAGAACTGCGACATCATCGCGAAGTCCATGTTGCGCACCATGAAGTTCGACAGGTACGCGCGCACCATCGACATCAGCTGTGAGAACACATTCGAAATGATCAGGCCGAGTATCAGCAGATGCAGCAGGCTGACGTTCTGATGCACGATCACGCCGTCAAGGATGTTCTGAATGATCAATGGCGGAATCACGCCCAGCACCTGGATCACGAAGGTCGCGAGGAACAGGTACATGAGAATCTTTTTATACGGCGTCAGATAGCCGACGAAGCGCAGCCACGGCGAGCGCGACGCGGACAGCTGCACGAGATTCGGCCCCGCCGAGAACAGCAGACACGTGCCGCTCCAGCCGCGCTCGAAGTCTTCGAGACTCAGCTTGCGGAATCCCAGCGCGGGATCGGCGAGCCAGACATGACTTTTCGACACGCCGTACACGATGATGTAGTGATAGCCTTCCCAGTGCACGATGAACGGCAGGTCGAAGCCGCGCAGCGAGTCGAACGTGCACTGCACGCCGCGCGCCGTGAAGCCGAGCGATTCGCCCGCTCGCGCCAGGCTGTCGAGCGTCGCACCCTGCGTCGTGACGTTCGCCAGTTCGCGCAGCTTGCCGAGCGTCATCGGAATACCGTAGTGCTTGCAGATCATCGCAAGACATGCGGCGCCGCAATCCATTTCCTCCGCCTGCTCGACAAGTCCGAAGCGCCGTATCACGCGCTCGCCGAGTTCGGGCTTCGTGTGCAGGTCGAGCCGCAGAGGCCGCTTGCGGCGCTGCTCGATGCGCTTTTGCCGGTCCAGTTCGCGATCGGCGTATTTGATGCGCTCGTCGAGCACTTCGCGCAGCTTCGGATTGCGCTCCAGAATGAAATGCACCGTGCGCTCGGGAATCACGAGCAGCCGCGTGTCCGTCGTCGCAATGGCCGATGCCGTCTGCTCCTGTCGCATCAGGCAAGCCTTCTCGCCGAAGATTTCGCCTTCGCGCAATGTGGCGAGCGTATAGTCGGTGCCGTCCTCGTTGCGCACGATCCGCACCTCGCCCTGCCGCACGACATACAGCCGGCGGTCGTCGCGCGCGTCCTGCTTGAGAATCTCCTTGCCCGCGCTGACTTTTTTGACACCGACGCTGCGCACGTATTCCTCGAGTTCCTGCTTGTTCAGCTTGCCGCGCAAATCGAATAACTGCGCGACGAAGCCGCCCGCCGAGTTGATTGCCACGTAGCTCGCGACGAACGCCAGCGCCGCCTGATTGCCGGCGACGATCGGCTCGATGGCGGCGCGCGGAATGAACAGCAGCTCGGTCTTTCCCGATGAGCGCACCGACGATTCATGCGAATACGCGCGCAGCATCGCAATGTCGGCGAATACTTCGCCCGCTTTGCGCACGCCCATGCTGATCTCTTTGCCGTGCTCTTCGGTGAAGATACGCACTGAGCCGGACTTGATCACACAGAGCCCATCGGCGGGATCGCCCGCGTTGCACACCGTTTCACCAAACGAATAGAAGCGCGACTGCACGTGCTCCGCGAGGCGTTCGAGTTCTTCGCGCGTAAACGGCGACAGGATCTCGACCGTCGAGAGGAAATCGGCGATGGAAGGCGTGGTTTGCGGTGCATCCATGATGCGTGGTTCCCCGGCAGCAGCGCGCGTCGATCAGAGCGCTTCGATAATGTGTTCCTGCGCGCGCGTCATCAGCCATTGCTCTCGCAACAGCCGCTTGATTTCCGACGCGACGTCCTCGTCGAGTTGAGCCGGATACTTCGCCGTCACCGCAAAGATCTCAAAGCACGAGCGGTCCAGCGAGGCAAACGGTCCAAGCAGATCGCCCACTGCTGCGTTGAAAATCTTCGCCTCGATATCGGGCTTCAGGGACCCGCGCAGTACTTTTCCGATCACGCCGCCCGAGTCTTTCGTATCGGCAATCGAATGCTCGCGCGCCATTTCCGCGAACGCGTCAGGATCGTCGCGCAGGTACGAGATCATTTCCTTCGCCTTGCCTTCGTCGTCGAGCAGAATGTGGCTGACCTCGATGGCATCGAACTTCGGCGAATTCATCGAAAAGTACTCTTCGATCTCGGCTTCGCTACCCACCTTGTCGAGCATCTTTTCCTGATACAGGCTGTCGGTGATGAACGTCTCGAACTCGTCGAGACCGACTCTCAGCGTGTCGAGATACTGGTTCATGTCCGCCGCGCGATGCAGCCCGCGCACGCGCCGGAACTGGTCGGCGCGCTCCTGTATCTCGTCGGCGCTCACGGTCACGCCGTGCTTCTTCGCGGCGTGCACGGTCAGCTTGTCGCGCACCATCTGCTCGATCAGGCTTTCGAACTGGCCCGTGAGTTTCAGTAGACGTATGAATTCGCCGACATCCACGACTTCATCATCGATTCGTACGATCGCGGTCATCTCGTCCGCTCCTCTAGTGACGGCCCGAACGAACGGGCGGCTGGCGGTTTTACTTTCGGCTACGCTTGCGTTGCAATGAGTGCTTTTGAAGCTATCCGGCCAGTTGCCTGAACGGGTCCAGCCCAAGATCGATCAGCCGCCGCTCGCGCACGACGATTTCGGCGCTCGCCGTCATGCCGTACCGCAGCGGATAGCGGTTTTCCGCGATCTGGTAATAATTCCTGTCGAGCTGGACGCGGCCTTCATAGACAGGCTGCTTGTCCTGCGCCGATGGCTTGGTTGCCGGCGAGATGTACGCGAGCGTGCCGTTGATCAGCCCATACCGCTGATACGGAAACGCATTGAATTTCATCTTGACGGTCATGCCTTCGTGCAGGAACGCGCGGTCGCGCTCGGCAATTTCGATCTTCAGCACCGGGCGCGCGTCCTTCGGCGCGATACCGCCGAGCGGCGCATTCGCCTGGATCTTGTCGCCCGTTTGCGTCGACGTCACGTCGGTAATCACGCCCGAAGCCGGCGCGAGTATCAGCAGAAAGTTGTCCTTGTCGATGTTCTCGAAGCGGATGCGCGCGGCCGCGTCCGCGACGAGGCGCGCCGTCTGCAATTGCAGGCGCAGTTTCTCTTCGGTGCTGGTGATGTCGCGGATCAGATCGTCGTATTCGAGCTGCAGCTTCGTCGACTGCTGGCCGCTCGTTTCGAGCTGCGCGTTGGCCTCGGCGTATTCGTGACTCAGTTTGAAATCGAGTTCAGCGAGCCGCGATTGCGCGACGCGGTACGCGTTTTCCGCCTCCAGAGCGGTGTTGCGCTTCGCCTCGACCTGCAGTTCGGCGACGCCCCCGCCGCCGGGCTGCGCGAACAGGCGCGCGTACTTGTCCGCTTCCTGACGCGCCGCGTCGCGCGCGCGGCGCGCATTGTCGAGCGTGCTGCGCGCTTCTTCGAGTTGCGCTTTCTGGCCTTCCGCAAGCTTGGTCGTACCTTCCGAAATGCGGTTCTCGTGCAGGCGCTCTTCCACTTCGATTTGATCCTTGAGCGCAGTCGCCTTGCGCTCCATCAATTCCTTCTTCTGCGGAAACTCTTTCCATTCGCGCTCGGCGTCGTCGAGCTTCAGTTGTGCCTGCAGCGCATTGGTTGCCGCTTCGATGGCGCCGCGCGCATTGAGCCGCGCGAGCACATCACCCTTCGATACGGGTTGCCCTTCGGCGATATAGAGATCAGTGAGTTCGCCGTCGATCGGCGCATAAATGCGCCGCACATCCGATTCCGGCGCGAGCGTGCCTTGCGCCGTGACGATCACGTCGGCGCGCCCGAAGAACGACCACATCAGCCCGGCGACAACCAGCGCGACCATGGTCAGCACGAGCGCCTGCGCGATGCGCACGGGTTCCGCCGTGAGAATCGCAACGCCTTCGGCGCTGTGATCTTCGAGCGCCTCATAAAGCGGCTTAGGGTGATTGTCGCGCTTCACTTTCGTCACTGCCTCCAATCAACGCAAGCTTCGATTTCAGCAAGCCGGGTTCGAGCACCATCCGCAATTCCTGCAGCGAGCGGCGCTGCAATTGCGTCTCCGCTTCGATGTCTTCGAGCAACTGATCCGAGCCTGCCGGATGCGGCGCCTTCAGTTGCGTATACACGCGCATGCCCTGTTGCGCCGCCGTATTCGCGCCCGACAGCAGCAGCGCCTGGCTGCGGAAGCCGCCGGAGATGCCGGATTCCAGACGCTGCGTGCCGCCGATCGAACCATTCGCTCGATACTGACGCCACAATCCCTGGGCGCGATCGATCTGATCTTGCGCGCGCGCCAGCGCCTTGTCGCGCAGTGCATTGACGTCGCCCTGAACGGACCGCACGAAGTACACGTCTTCGACGGGATCGAGACTGGCGTAAAACGACAGCAGTTTGTCGTCGCGATCCCCCGCACCACGGCTTTTCTGCAAATCGGCGAACTGGTCGAGCAACGCTTTCTTGTGTGCGAACTCCGCTGCGATCACATCGGACCAGGGGCCAGCGGGAATTGCCTGCAAGCCGGCCAGCGCCTGCTGGCTATCACCGCTTTGCCATGCGGCGCTCGCCGCGTCGTGCCTGGTCACGACGTCCGCCGAAGGCAAGCGGCTCGCACTCAATTGCGCATATTGCGACCTGAACGGCGGTGTGTTGAAGCGCGCCTTTTTCATCAATGCGAGCAGGGGAACGAGGCGCCGTGCCGTCATTTCCTTGAAGATGTCCGTGTACTGGCGCAAGTCGCTACGCAGCGCATCCAGCCCGGCGAGCCGTGGATAGCGTTGTGCGTAATCGTCCAGCACGGCGGGCAGCGCATCGGGCTTGTCGCGCCCCAGCTCCGTCGCGATGGTCGAGTTAAGCCGGTCGATTGCCGCGAGGTACACGGAGTCGTCGCTTTGAAGCTTGCGCAGATGGCTCATCGCCTGCGCATACGGCTCGGTGAATTCAGGCACGTACGACGCAATGCGGTCCAGAATCCGCTGATGTCCCTTTGCATCGTCCTCCCAACGCTTGAGCAGATTGCCGATACGGTCCTCGTCGCTATAGATGCGAATCGGCGCATCCGGGCCACCGCGTCCGACGACAAAACGCTCCAGGTCTCCAACCCAATTCAACTGATCGATCAACGCGAGCGCATCGGGATTGTTGTGGCTCGTCGTGCGCATGCCTTCGATCAACGCGGCGGCACGATCGAACTGTTTCCCCTGCAAAGCCGAGAGCCATCCGGGCACACGCGCTTTCATCAGCGCTTCGCTGGCCAGCGCGCGGATTGCGTCGCTCGCGGGGTGGCGCTGTAGCGACGACGTGGCAACATCCGCCGCCGCTTCGTATTCTCCCGCCGCGAGCAGGCTCTTGATATCGCGTTCCGCCGCGCCGCGCATGTACAGCGTGACGGCCAGTCCCGTCACGACCACCAGCACCGCCAGCCCGCCCCAGCCGATACGCCGCATCGTCGTGCGGTCGCCTGCCGCGAAGGTGCGCGTCAGTTCGCGCATCAACAGTTGCCAGCGGCGGCGCGGACGGCGTGGTTGGGCTTCCGTCCCTTCGTCCGGTGTCAAGGGCGGTGCATTTTCATTCACCTCGTCTTCGCGCTGCAATGCGCGATCGACGCAGAAGATGTCGAGAAACGAATGGGCCGCGCCGACAAAGGTGGTCTTGTCGGGATCTTCCGCGGGCATCGCCGCCACGGGCGCAGCAGCCACGGGCGCAGCGGGCACAGGCGCTGCGGGAACGCCCAGTTCGGCGGCGGGCGGCACCATTTGAGTCACGGTAGGCTCGATTTCGAACGACTTTTGCAGCGCTACCTGATAGACGAAATGATCGCCGCCGAATCCAACGGTATCGCCGTCTTGCAACGCGACAGCCGATTCGCCGAGACGCTTGTGATTGAGAAACGTGCCGTTCGTGCTGCCGAGATCTTCGATCCACGGTTCGCCGCCCTTCATGAAGATATGAGCGTGGCGCCGGGAAATGTAATTGACCTGATGCGGATAGCGGTCCTTGTAGCGCGAGAACAGTTCGTCCGTCTTGCTGACGAGAAACGGAAATGCAATGAGGTCGATGGGTTCGAGCCCCAGATCCGTACGCTCGGGCTTGAGCGTAATCGTCAGATGCTGCACGCCGCGTGCGGAAGCCGAGCTGAACGGACGCGGCTCGATCGCGACGCGATATGTCAGATCACCGCCGAAGCACACTTCATCTCCCGCCCGCACCCGCGACGGCGTCATCCGCACGGCGACGCCGTTGACCGTCGTGCCGTTCTTGCTGTCGAGATCCGCCACATACACCGCACCATGCTCGCTAAAGATGCGCGCATGACGCCGCGAAAGTTTGATGACCCGGTCGCGCGGATAGTCGGCAAACGGCGCCTCGCTGCGGCCGATCGCAAACAGATCGTCGACGATGCGAATGGGGCCGAGAGAAGGATGCGAGACGGGCAGCAGCAGGACATCGAACTCCTTGTCCAGAGCCGCCCGCATCTCAGCAATCGGAGCTTCGCCGGGATTCATCTCTTTGCATCACTAAGCGTGGATACGAACGGAGCGTTCGACAGACGCGGCGATCAGGACACAGTCGACGCAGCCGTCATGCTGACCATATGAGCGGCTAATCAGGAATTTTAAGTCACGCATGGTGTTAGTCAATTATGGGTACGGCTAATGCGGTCTATATTCAGGCAACGGTTTTCACAGACGTCGTTTTAAGAACCGTGCCAGCTTTTCCTCTGTTCGCGTGCGTCACGCTCGCGTTACGCTCGCGCACTGCCGCTTCATTGCCCGACCTCATTGCTTTACTTGTGTCTGCACATCGACGGCCGGCCAGCCGCCGCCTAGCGCCTTGTAAAGCAGTACCGTGTCCGACAGTATTTGCTGGTGATTCGTCAGCAGATCGAGTTGCGCCTGGAGCAGCGTGCGCTCCGTTTCGAACACATCCAGCTGCGAAATCATGCCCTCGCGCAACTGCGACTGAATTTGCGCGTTGACGACGCTCAGCCGCTCCACTTCCTGTTGCAATTCGACGCGCTGCTTCTTGTGCGAGTCGAGATTGACGAGTGCGTTTTCCACTTCCTCGAATGCGCCCATCACGGTTTGCCGGTACTGCTGTTCGGCGACGGTGGTTTGCGCCTCGGTGGTCTTGACGTGCGCCCGCACGCCGGGATCGAGCAGCGGAATATTGATGCTCGGCATGAAGCCGAACGTGAACGACTTCAGCAGATCGGACAGTGCAAAGCTCGCGGTGCCGCCATGGCCCGTCAGGCTGATGGTGGGCAATTGCGCCAGCTTGGCTTCGCCGACCAGGTTATACGCTTCGAGCACGCGCAATTCCGATGCGACGATATCGGGCCGGCGCGACAGCAGTTGCGAAGGCAGCCCGCCCGGCACGGGCGGCTGTTGCACGCGCTGCTGCAAATGGCCGACGGGCACGGCGAATTCACCGGCGGGCACGCCGATCAGCGTGCACAGCGCGTTGTTCGCAATGTTCCGCGAGCGGCGCAGATCGAGCAGATCCTTGGTTAGACGATTGACCTCCGCCTGTTGACGCATCACCTGCGTCTTCGGCACCAGGCCGTTACGGCTCATGCCGTCCAGGATCGAGAGAATCTTCTTGTTCTCCTCGACCATTTTTTGTTGCGCGTCGATCTGGTCGTCGAACTGGAGAATCTGGAAGTATGTGGTTGCCACGTTAGACACCAGTTCCAGATAACCCGCGCGCCAGTCGGCTTCCGTCGCGCGAAACTCGGCCTTTTGCGCCTGCACGCCCTTCTCTACCTTGCCCCAGATGTCGATGTCCCAGTTCACCTGGGCGGCTACGTTGTACTGTCGTGTGAACGGCTGCCCCGTGGTCTTCTGGAAATTCGCGCCTGCGCCGAGATCGGCCGTCGGCAATGCACCCGCCTTCGCCTCGCCGATCTGCGCGCCCGCTACGTCGATACGCGCGGCGAGCACCTTGATGTCGAAGTTGCCTTCGATCGCTTTCGCGATCAGCGTATTCAGATACGGGTCCTGGAAGCCCTTCCACCAGTCGGGCACGATGGTGTCGGCAGGTGAAACGAGCGAGCCCGTCTTGTCGGACCACGAGGCCTTGGCAGGCGTATCGGGGCGCTTGTAATCGGCCATGTGTACGTCGACGCAACCCGCCAGCATGGCGGTGCAAACAGCAGCGGCAGAGATGGCGCGAGCGACGGCGACGAACGAATCAGGCAACGCAGACACGATATTCTCCGATCATTCCCGGGTGACCTGCACGTGCAGAGCGCGCCTTTAAAGTAAAGCACGTCCAGCGCGGCATCTCTATCGATGTCGGCGGATTTCGTTCGGCGTGGAGTGCGTGCGGTCGCGCGGCGGTCGTGTGGACAGGACGAATGGCTTCTGAATCTTTTTGACGATGCACGGTGAAGCAAACTTCTCAGCCGGCTTCGGGATTTCCCCGGAATCCGCGGAGGCCGGTCCAGACCTCCGCGGGCATCGCCGTTCGCTTAGCGCACGGAGACGCTGTTGTTGGCCAGCATCGTCGGCGTGATCGTCGTGGTCAGGCCCGACGCGAGCGCGTTGCCGCCGCTCACATTGCTGATGTTCAATTGCTGCTGGATCATTTGCTGCACATCGCCGATCTTCTTGCTGAAGTCGAAATTGAAGTCAGGAAAATGCGGATCGGCAACAAAGCCGCCGCGAACAGCCTTCATGGTCTTTCCGTCGAGTTCCTGGGCAACGGACAGGTCTTTGATCATCAGTGCGCTCATGACAGTTCTCCTAAGAGGCAAGCGAAGCTTTGCCAGGGTCTTTCGGGTTGGGTTCAAGCATCTTGTCTGCTCGGACCTGACAACGCATAGGCCGTGCCAATTGCACTGCCAGCGCCGCGAAAAACCTGCAAAGCCTTGCTGCCATTGGGCTATGTATCAGAGCGATGTAGCGCAGACGAATTCGAGGCGCGGCGATCGCGTCTCATGGTGCCGCTGAACGGCCAACATTCGACTGAAAACTGTTGGTTCGAAAAAGACAGAACAGGCATGGAACATTGAGTACGCCCGTTCGCTCACTTCGCGATCACCGTGATCTTTTTCGAATAGACGGGCGGATTGTGCGGAATGTGATTTTCGTCGCCCATCAGCAACTGAAGCGTGTGCTTGCCGGGCGGCAAGGTGACCATCGTTTCCGTTTCTCCCGCGCCGAAATGCAAATGCTGGCGGTCGGAAGGAATCTCCTGATCCGCCGGCGGCAGATCGGTGTCGATCAGCAGATGATGATGGCCCGTGTTCGGGTACTTCACGCCTTTGGGCGCGACGCCCATATAGCGCAAGCCGAACCAGACGCGGAACGGCTTGTTGGCGGGCACGACCTGTCCGTCGTTCGGATAGCCGATGTACGCGTAGGCATCCTTGGGCGCAGGCGTCGGCCCGGCGAATGCGACGTTCATCGAAGCGAGGGCGGTGAGGGCGGCGAGTGCCGCAGCGGCAACAACGATCCTGATCATGGCTGATGCTCTCCGTCTTGCGTCGTGCGTCTGGTGCGCCCTTGCGCCGGCGCAACGCTCGCGCGTGCTCACTTCACGATGATGGTGATCTTCTTCGAATAGACGGGCGGATTATGCGGCACATGGTTGTAGTCGCCGAGCAGCAATTGCAGCGTGTGCTTGCCGGGCGGCAGCTCGATGCGCGCATCCGTTTCGCCTGCGCCAAAATGCAGGTGATTCCGGTCAGAGGGAATTTCCTGATCCATCGACGGCAGATCCGTGTCGATCAGCAGATGGTGATGCCCCGTGTTCGGAACATTGACGCCCTTAGGGCAGACACCCATGTTGCGCAAGCCCATTCGCACCCAGAGCTTGCCGCCTGTGATCACGGTGCCGTCCGCCGGCCAGATAATGTAGACCTCGGCGCCAGGCGGGGCAGGCGTCGGTCCAGCGAACACCTGCGCGGAAGCCAGAAAGAGCGCGCCGATAGCCGCGAGCCTTATTCTTCTTTGCATTGCGCATTCTCCCAGGGAGGGTCAGTGCTGCTTGCTTCCGTTTTAGCTTAGGACGTAACTTGTTAAAAAGAAACGCCATGCTCGTTAACCTTCTGACGTTCTAACTGCGTGCTATCGTTTGTGAAGGTGGTCCAGGTAAATACGTTACGCGGGCATCGGGCGGCATGGCGGGCAGCGACTGTCCTGCTCGAGCCGGTTCGTCCGATGGCGAGGTTCTATCGAGAACGTCCAGAACAACCAGGATCTGAATATGTGGCGAAAACTCCTGCTGGTATGCATGATCGGGGTATTCCAGATGCGAGAAGGCGACGCTCGACCGATGCCGCGCGGCGCGAGCGATGTCACTTCTCAAGCCGCCGCGAATAGTCGCTTTGCGCTCGCGGCGCAAGCGGCTGATCGCAAGGTCGCGCTCGTAATCGGCAACGCCAGCTATCCGGCCGGCTCGCTTCCCAATGCCGCGCGCGATGCGCAAAGCGTCGCCGGGTTGTTGCGCGCGCAAGGCTTCGATGTCGTCCTGCGCACCGATGTAACCGCGCCGCAAATGCGCGATGCGCTTGCCGAATTCGGCCGCCGCCTGCGGCCTGGCGGCACGGCGCTGTTCTATTTCGCAGGCCACGGTCTGCAGGCGGGACGCACCACGTTGCTCGCTTCCGCCGGTGCCGATCCGCGTGCGCCTGCTTCCTTGATGACGACGAGCATCGATCTGTCGAATGTGCTCGACACGCTCGCGGCGCCGCGCAAGAACGCGCTCAATCTCGTCGTGCTGGACGCATGCCAGACGCAACCGTTCGAAGCGGTCCGCCTCGCGATGCCGTTGCCTCCGCAAACATTGATTGCCTACGCGACGACGCAAGGCGCGCAAGCCGCCGACGGCACCCGTCACGGCATTTTCACGGGTGCATGGCTGCGCGAGATGCACCGCGCGCCCGACGCGCCCGTCGACTCGATGTTCGATCGTGTCGCACGACAAGTCGCTGAAGAGACGCATGGCGCGCAAAGACCGTGGCGTTCGTCGTCAATGACGGAGCCGGTACGGCTTTTCGCTTCGCATCATGTGTCTGAGCATAGGGATGAGGAGCCGAACGCAGTCGTCGCATTGAATAGCCGTGGCATTCTGCCGAAGGACAGCAACGAGCAATACGAGCTGACGTTCTGGGAATCGATCAAGGACAGCAACTACGCGAGCGATTACGAGGCGTATTTAAAGGCGTATCCGAACGGCCGCTTTGCGGCGCTCGCGAAGGCCAGGATCGACAGGCTCAAGGCTTCCGGGCAAACAGCGCCGCCAGCAGCGCCGTCGCGCCCGGCCGCTGCTGCAGCGCCTGCGCCACAACCGGCACCGACACCGGCACCTGCGCCGAAAGCCGCCGCCCCTGCCCCTGCCCCTGCCCCTGCCCCCGCGCCCGCGCCCGCACGTGCCGCGACCGCCGGCGGCGAGAGCAAGGACTGCGCGGCCTGTCCCGCGATGGTTTCACTGCCCGCAGGCTCGTTCATGATGGGCAGCAATGCCGACCCCTCCGAAAAACCGCCGCATCACGTGACCATTGCAGCGCCGTTTGCGATCGGCAAATACGAGGTGACAGTCGAGCAATGGAACGCATGCGCGGACGTCAACGGATGCCCGAAGCTATCGCCCGAAAATAATTCGGTGAAGAATGCGCCCGCGCGCGATCTGAGTTGGGACGATGCGCAGGCATACGTGAAGTGGCTGAGCAAAGTCACGGGCAAACCGTATCGGCTGCCTACGGAAGCCGAATGGGAATATGCCGTCCGCGCGGGCACCACGACCAAATACTGGTGGGGCGAGCAGATGCGCAAAGGCATGGCGAACTGCAAGGACTGTGGCGATCCGTATCACAAGGAAGCGCCCGAGGCCGTCGGAACCTTCGCGGCGAACCCGAACGGCTTGCACGACATGAACGGCAGCGTCTGGGAATGGGTCAGCGACTGCTGGCATAACTCGTACCAGGGCGCGCCCAACGACGGCCGCGCGTGGGACGCGCCCGCCTGCAACATGCGCGTGATTCGCGGCGGCTCATGGCGGGAAGGCAACGACTACATGCTCAGCTCGACGCGCTTCAAGTACAGCCAGAGCGTACGCCAGTCGCAAGACGGCTTTCGCGTGGTGAAGGAACTCAAGTGACCTGAGATGCCGCAAAGCGCACGACCGCTAACACCCGCCCTCAACGCGCGCGTGCCTTGCTCGTGATCTGCGCGAAGTCCGCGACGATATGGTCTTGCCCGTATTTGGCGGCAAGCTGCTTGAGCCTCGTATCGAGCGCGCGCAGATAGTCCGCGCGCGACTCGCTCTCGGGCCGCGGCGCATCGAAGAGCGGCGCCGGCGTGATCAGCAGGACAACCAGTTCCTGACCGAACGGCTTCGAGACAATCCAGTCCCCGCCGCTGCCGATGGTCGCCGAGTAATGCGCGGGTGCCTGGTTATCTTTCGCGCGCGGCCCCGGCACCATGTGCACGACGCTGCCGTCCAGCACGTAGTAGTCGATGTTCACATACGAGTCGTAGCCCGGCGTACGCACGTCGACGACGAGAGGATCGCCCTCCGTCAGCACGCCGTTCGGCATGCGCGCCGTCAGCGACGCGATATGCCCCGCCTGCCAGTTGCGCGTCCAGTACGAGCCGAGTTCCTTCAGCACCTCGCATTTGTCGCTGCTCACGTGCTGCACGTCGACTTTGGTCGACGCCACCCCGGGCAATGCCGCAAGACGCTCGTTGACCTGCGCCTCGCCATGTTGCGGCACGAATCCGCGCACCTTTACCGCGCGTTCCTGAATCGAAGCGGCAAGCGCCGAGCATGGCAATGTCGCGAGTGCCGAGGTGACGGCCGCGAGCGTTGGCGGGGCCGCTGTGACGGGCGCTGACGGCGCGGATGCAGCGGCGGGCACGGATGGGGTGACAGGCGTGATGGGCTGAACGGGCTGAACGGGCAAAGTGGCGCTCGCGGAAGGGCGCGCGCTGCCTGCATCGGACGCCTGGCTCACCTGTAGCGCCGCATTCTCCTGCTCCAGAGTCCGCGAAGCGCGATAGAAGTACAGCGCGCCGCCTGCCGCGCAAGCGAGCGCGAGTCCCGCAACGCCCGACTTCACCAGCATGCCGGTGCGATCGACATTCCGCCCTGACGAATTCGAAGCCGACGGCCGCTCCTGCGCGCCGAACTCTTCGACGAAGCGCGACACCGTCGGCGTGCGCGACTTGCGGTCGAAGGCGAGCGTCGCACGTAATGCGCGCCATTGACGGTTGCTCAGATTCTCGGGCCGCTGCGGTTGCCGGTTCGACGCGCGCGCCTGCGTCGCCGACTGACGGTCGAACGGGTGACGGCCCGTCAAAAGCTCGTACGTGATGCAGCCTAGTGCGTAGATGTCGTCGCGCGGATCGGGTTCGAGATGCTCGAGCATTTCGGGGCTGGCATAGGCGGGCGTCAGCGCGCCGAGGCTGCCGGGATCGAACACGGTGGCGTCGCTTTCTTCTTCGGGGCGCTGAAAGACGCGCGCGATGCCGAAGTCGATCACCTTCACTTCACCCGTATCGGTCAGAAACACGTTGGCGGGCTTGAAGTCGCAATGCACGAAGCCGCGCTCGTGCGCGTAGGCCAGCGCGCTCGACATGCCGCGTACGATCGGCAACGCCGATTGCACCGGCATGCCCTTGAAATCCTGCGTGCGCAGGATCTGGCTGAGCGGCTTGCCGGACAGGTATTCCATCGTCAGATAGACGATGGCGCCATCGCGGTCGAAATCGTAGACGGTGACGATATTGCGGTGCGCGAGGACCTGCGCCTTGCGCGCTTCACGCTGCAACGCAATCAGCGACTTCGGGTTGCCGCGGAACTGCGTGTTCAGCACCTTGATGGCGAGATACGGCTTGCGGTCCGACGCTTCGAGCTTGCGCAGATCGAGCGCCTTGTAGACCGTGCCCATGCCGCCGACGCCCAGACAGTCTTCGAGCACGAAGCGGTTGTTCAGCGTGTCGCCCGTACCCTTGACCTGATCGAGTCCGGAACCGGATGCACCTGCGTCGCCGCCCCGCGCGGGTTGCGGCGTGGGCGGCGGCTCGGCCACCGTTTGCATGCGCGTTTCCTCGCCGCCCGCCGCGGCAAGGTTCGATACGGGCATCTGTTCGATGCGGCGGCGCACTTCCGCGTAAAGGGCAGGAGGCAGCGGCTTCCTGACGTGCGCTTCGCCGAGTATTTCGAGCAGACGAGCCGAACCGACGCCTTCCGTTGTGAGCGTGCTGTCGAGTTGAGCGACGAACGCGTCCTGCGTGAGTGCGCCGCTCTGAAAGTCCCGAATCACGTGCGCAAGGCTAGCCATGTGTTCAAAGCGCCGCAGCTCCCGATGGTCTAAGGATTTCCCTGTCGTAACCAATTACATGTGCTCGTTCGATAGTAGCCCGCACCTATGCCTTTCGCAAACCAGGATTGGCCCGCGACGGCGGGTGCCGTGTTGCTCCTGGCCGCTTTGTTCGGTCTGAACAATGACTCGCCGTTCGGCACGCCGTCCGGCCCCGCTGTTCAGCCCCACCGTTCGGCGCATTTGGCGCGCAGCCTTATGTGTAAAGCCCCGGCGTTTTTTCCGCTGCGCCTGTTCGACTGGCACAGCCCATGCGTGATCCGGCCCGAGCGCACAAGATGCTCGGAGCTGATTCGAAATGCCCTGTTCGCGAGTCGTCGCGCCGTATTTCGGCAGCAGCAAGCCCGACTTCGACAACAGCAAGACGGTCGATGCCCGGCAGCTTGTAAACAAAGGCCGCAACTTGGGCAATGCGGCCGACAGGAACGAGGCGCTCGTTTGGACTCTACCGGAGATGAACTGCCTGCGCGTCGCAGTGTCCGCAATGCTCGGCAGCGCACACCGCATCGGGCGTGAATTACCTATACTGGTTGTTCGAGACATACGCGTGCCGTCATCGACCGAAGCGCATTCCCAACACGACAGCGTCACGCGACATTTCTTCTGGAACAGCCATGTCCAAGCTCGTCATCAAGGATCTCCCGGAAAGCGTGCAGCTCGATCGCGCAGCGATGACCGCCATCGTAGGCGGAGCGCGAACGGGAGGGCGTTTCTTCGGCGTCACCGCGCAGGCGCTGCCAGCGGCGACGCGCGTCGTCGATTATCCCGTGGGATTCCCGACGGCTGCTCGCCAGCCCGTCGACGAACGCATACCGCCGCAGAGTCTGTTGCGCAAATAGCGCTCGCCCCCGAGGCATTGCCAGTCCCTTCCTTCTCTTGACGTGCTGCACGCCGGACGGCTTGCGGCACGTGTTTGCGCGCGTCTGTTTGCCTGCCGACTTCTAGCCTTCTGTTTTATTCCGCCAACTTTCCGCGCTTTACGGTAGGCCTTTGCTAAGGGTTCTGCGTCCGGTCGATGGTCAACCGGTCGTATACGCGTGTACGTCGCCAGTTACTCCCAAGCGAGATCGTGCTCTTCATGGCACAACGTGCGATGTGCCCCAAAAGCGCATCCCATTCGATGAACGCACATTGACGGAAACCATCTCGGGTTCAGCAGCGGTGCGCTCAGGGCTCGCCGAGCAGGTGTGCCGCTCAAAAAGTACTCATGGAGAAAGCCGAATCGTGTGCTGTTCGGTTAAAGCCGACAGCTTCGCGATGATCTGTTTGCTGAGAGCAGACCTCCATTTCCCGGCTAAAAGCCCGAAAGCCCGCTTTTCAAAAGTACTCACGGAAGAATCACCTTTGATTTCATACGGTTAGCGTGTGATTCCAGCGTCCTTCGCCCCACTGGCACACCCTGTGCGTATGTAGCAGCGAGCGCAAACAAATCGTGCTCTTCCAACCCGAAACAACTGATCCAAGGAGATCGACCATGGCTTCGCTGACCATCAAAGACCTTTCGCATAACGAATCACTCTCCGTCGAAGCACTCGCCTCGGTGCGTGGCGGCAGCAACTACAACGTCGGCAACGTGAACGCCGCGTTCGGTGGCGGCTTCGCCAGCCCGGCCATCGTCGTGGCGCCCGTTACGCAGACCGACACGAAGGTCGTCATCCCGACCATCCAGAACTTCGGCGGCCTGC
>NZ_JAGUUD010000092.1:0-33415 GCF_020177535.1 Paraburkholderia sp. XV
ACGGCGACGCGTGAAGCGAGCTAACGATTCGCGGATGCCAGCGCAAAGGCCAAAACCCAGAAAACGGCGACGCGTGAAGCGAGCTAACGATTCGCGGATGCCAGCGCAAAGGCCAAAATCCAGAAAACGGCGACGCGTGAAGCGCAAAAACAAAACGCGGATGCCAGCGCAAAAGGCAAAATCGGCGCACGCCCCCGCCGCCAAACTCAAAAACACCTACCTCCCCACCGCATCCCCAAGAAAATGCCGCGCATACCGCGCGTTAATTTCCGAGAGCCGGAACAACGTCAAATAGTCAGCGGTATTGAAATCCGGATCCCACGCCGGCGCACCACAAATCTTCGCGCCGAGGCGCAGATAACCCTTAATAAGCGGCGGCGGCGCGACCTTCGCGCCAGTCTTCAGCTCATCGACGGGCAGGGGCGTATGCGGAAACGCGCGATACTCCGGCGTGGTCAGCGCATCGTCCTGCAGCGACGCATACAGGTTGGCCGCGTAGTGGCCACCATCGGCCATCGCGACGCTCGCACACCCGAGCATCGTCTCGTACCCATTGTGTTGCATGTAAGACCCAAGCCCGGCCCACAACGACATGATCACCGACCCGCTGCGATAGTCAGCATGCACGCACGAGCGGCCCACCTCGACCATCTTGGAGCGCAGGTGCGTGAGCCGCGACACGTCGAACTCACTCTCGGCATACAGCCGGCCAATGCGCGCCGCCTGATGCGGCGGCAGCACGCGATACGTGCCGACCACCTTGAGCGTGTCGAGATCGCGAACAATCAGGTGATCGCAATAAGCATCGAATGCATCCACGTCGAGGCCGGCCGGGCCGGACAGGCGTGCGCCCATTTCCTCGGCGAAGACGCGGTAACGCAGACGCTGTGCTTCACGAAGCTCCTCGTCGGTGCGCGCCCACGACACTTGCAGACGATGCTGGGCGGTTACCGTTTCTTCCGCGCGCGGCAGGCGGCGACGCGGCTCGAGGATCGATGCGAAGGGCAGGGTGGGCGTCGGCAGTTCTCGCATGTGGCGTCCTGGTCGAAAATGTGAAATTCGCTTCGACGCCAATGTAGTAACGGCGGGTGACGCTCACGTGGCAACGTCGTGACGATTCGATGACGTGTCGTAAGCCAGACGCTTTCGCTGCGCCTGCAATCCTTGCTTCACATGGCCCCGCTAGGCGGGGAGGATCAGATGAGATCCGGGCTGATCGCTGCGCGCAACATGGCCTGATCGCCGTTGCCGCGCGAGCGACTCTCGATCCACCATATCGCCGATTTCTTGATCGACCAGCTCGCGCCGCTATCGGCGAGCAGACGCGCGACGACATGGCCGAGGGTCGGCTGATGCCCGACGATCACGACCGTCGGCGCAATGCCGTCGGGCCAGCCAGCGGCCGTCAGAACGGCCTCGACGCTCGCGTCCGGCGCTAGCTCGCGTACGACGCGGTATTGATCCGTCAGCGATTCGGCCGTCTGCACGGTGCGCGCGGCGGGGCTGGCGAGGATCACGGCGTCGTCGGGAAGACGCGCGCGCAGCCATTTGGCGGACGCCTGCGCCTGCTTGCGGCCGCGCGACGTCAACTGACGGGCAAGATCGGTCGAAGCGGTGTCTTCGGCCTCGGCGTGACGCCAGAGGATCAGGTTCATGGCGGTGTCTCCGTTGTGCTGTCGGCAGGTGGGTTCTGCCAGGACAAGTGTGGACAGCGCGCGGCGAGTTCTGCTGCTTTTCGTCTTTGAGGAATGCGCGCGTGTTTCGGGAGTGTAGGCGGCGCGCGCCGGATATTCGTGTGAAATCGGCGGCGCAAAAGCAAAAACCCGCGACACCAGAAGGCGTGACGCGGGTTTTTGTACGGCATGTTGGTGGTCGGAGCGATAGGATTCGAACCTACGACCCTCTGATCCCAAATCAGATGCGCTACCAGGCTGCGCTACGCTCCGACGCGAGCCCGCGATTGTATCTGCATTGAGGTCCGCAAGTCAAATCCTCGCATTGCGAAAGTTATATCTGGCCCATCAGCAGCAACACGATCACCACGACCAGCACAATGCCGACCAGCCCGGTCGGGCGATAGCCCCATTCGCGGCTGTACGGCCAGCTTGGAAGCGCGCCGATCAAAAGCAGGATCAGCACGATCAGCAGAATGGTTCCGAGGGTCATGTTATCTCTCCTTATATGGCCGGGCCACAATTGGCGACCGCGTAGGCGCATACAGGCAGCGACCGTGAGCGCGCCGGCGGCCGGAGTGTCGAGTGCGCGGAATGCGCGCTCTATGCCTCACACATCAGCAAGCCACGTGCCCGATATATGGCGGGCCTGGAACAGGAGCACAGAAGGAAACGGTGCGGCAAAGAGGGCGTGCCCAGGAATCCGGATACGCAAAAGACGGCTTCGCGCGTCGAAAGCCTATCGACGTGCGCGCGGGACGAACATTCAGGCTGCGCAAGCGATGGCGCCGCGGCCGCGGCGCATCCGGCTTCAGTGTCTGCGGCGCATTCTGTCCAGGACGTGATGCTCGGCAAGCCAGTGATGCATCATGCCTTCGCCATGATGCTCGCGCCGATAGGTGCGCGACTCGAACACCGACAGCACGACAAGCACCAGCAGCCCTATGGCGAGTCCAACCAGACCTGCGATCGATTCGGCATCCATGGCGGCCTCCTTCGACGAAAAGACCCTGCGTACATAGTAGAACAGGCGCTGCAAGATCGCGCAATGCGGTGGATATCCAGGTTCGGCGGCGCACATTGCGCTTTGCGGTTAGACTCGTGGCCCGCGACCTCATCCGTCGATGCTCACTCCTCGTCCGAAAAGTTTATGAAGCGCTTCCTGCTGGCTGCATCGCTATTTTCGCTGTTCGCCCTGTCGGCGTGTGCCGACGATCAGACCGTTCACCATCACACGCCGCCGAAAGACCCGGCGGACTACCACGGCGTGCCAACCGACGACCGTCCGCCTTCGATGATCGACGCGCCCGTCGCGCCGAAATAAGCGCACGCTTCGACGCGCACTTACGCTCGGCTCGCCGACAGATCAGACCCGACATCACGCGCGAGGCGCGGCAACAGGCGAAGCAGCGTGAGGCCGCGCGCGGCCATGAAGATCATCAGCGCCGCCCACAGGCCGTGATTGCCGTGCGTGCCGGCGAGCGCCCACGAAGCCGCGAGAAACACGCTGAGCGACACGACCATCGACGTCATCAGATCGCGCGTGCGCGTCGCGCCGATGAACACGCCATCGAGTAGAAAGCCCCACACGGATACGACGGGCGACAGCACGGTCCACGGCAGGAAGGCTTGCGCCGCTGCCCGCACCACCGTCTGATCCGTGAGCCGCTCGATGATCCACGCGCCTGCCGCCCAGTAGACGAGCGAGAACGCCAGCGCGCCCAGCGCCGACCACAGCAGCGTCACCTTGACGGCCTGGCGGAACGCGTCGCGATTACGCGCGCCGATGGCCGCGCCGACGAGCGCTTCAGCCGCATGCGCGAAGCCGTCGAGCCCATAGCCCATGAAGGTCTGGAAGTTGAGGAGCAGCGCGTTTGCGGCCAGCGTCGCGTCGCCTTGCTTCGCGCCCAGATGCGCGAACCAGCCGAACGCGCCCAACAGGCACATGGTCCGCACGAAGATGTCGCGATTGATGGTCACCATGCGCCTGAGAGCGACGGGATCGAGCAGCGCGGCGCGCTCGAGCGCGGGCAGCCCGCGTGGACGCATCTGCCAGAGCAGCACGGCGCCGAACACGAAGCCAAGCGCATCCGCCGTCGCCGTGGCGGCGCCGATGCCTGCCACGCCCCAGTCGAATGCATACACGTACAGCAACACGGCGACGATGTTCGCCGTGTTGATGAAGACCTGCGTGGCAAGCGCGACGCGCACGCGTTGCGTACCGAGCAGCCAGCCGAGTACGACATAGTTGCCGAGCGCGAGCGGGGCGGCCCAGATACGCGCGTGGCAGTAGGCGCGCGCGTGCCGCTGCACGTCTTCGCTGCCGCCGATCGCGCGCAGCGCAAAGTCGATCAGCGGAACCTGCATCGCCAGGATGACGGCGCCGATCGCAAACGCGAGCAACAGCGCGCGCACGATGTTCATGCGCAGCCCGGTCTGATCGTTCGCGCCGAACGATTGCGCGACCAGACCCGTCGTGCCCATGCGCAGAAAGCCGAAGCCCCAGAACACGAAATTGAAGAACAGACCGCCGAGCGCCACACCGCCGAGATACGACGCGCTGTCCAGATGCCCCGCGACAGCCGTGTCGACGGCGCCGAGTATCGGCTGCGTCAGGTTGGCGAGGACGATGGGGAACGCGAGCGTCAGCACGCGCCGGTGCCAGCTCGTGGGCACAGCGGACGCGTGCGTGTGCGGCGGGCCTGATGCGGCGTTTTGGTCGACGCTATCGTCGGCGCAGTCGTTCAACCGCGCTCCTGCACGCAGACCCACGGGGATACGACGACGGCCCACAGTTCGGGATCGCGCGCGGCGAAGTCGGCAGCCGTCTCGGCCTGCACGCGCTCGACCAGTCCCGCCGACAGCCATTGCGTGACTTGCGTCGTATCGTCGTTGGCGATCGCTTCGGCGACGCTCACCAGATCGAGATCGCGCGCGACGCGCAGCAGCATGCCGCGCGCAAAGAAGCGTTCGAGCTCCGTCCAGTTGATCTTCGCGGTCTCGCCGAGCAGTTTCTCGTAGAGCGGGCTTTGTGGGGTATCGGGGGAAGTCATGGTGTCAGCGGGCAGCAGGGCATTCGTGCGTCGGGGCGTGTCGGCGGCGTGCGCCGGCACGGGCGGGCGTAACTATAAACCAAACCATAGGCGACACCTCGCGACTTCGCTTGCCAATGGCGAGCGGTGCGAATACGCCGATAAATGCCTTCACGCTACGCGTCTTAATCCGCCGTGTCCGCGTGCATATGAATACGTTAAACGGAAGTCCGCGAATTCGTTAAATCTGAAGAATTCACGGCAGGAATCGCAGCGGAAGGGTGCGTTGGCGCACCAAGTCCCGCTATTGCTGGAAGCGAAGCAAAATGCCTGAAGCCGACGAATATCGTAGTGCAGATCAATTCACGTCCAATACTTTCGTGATCTTCCGAAAGGCCCGTCAGCCGTGGGTTTCGCGGCTGCGCGCTATTGCTGCGAACGGGTATTGAATGTGAAGTGCCGCGTTGATTCCGTTTGCAAATGGACGGGTGCGCCATTCAGTTCGCCTTGAAACCGTGCGCCGACTCACACTATTTGCACAATTAATCGATTGCGTGGGTATAAGCGCGTTGCTAGATTTCGTCTCGGCGCATGGTGAACCGGTCCTTTGCCGATATGCGCCGAACCCCCGTTTGCCCGGCCTCGTGCCGGGCACTTTTTTTTGTCCGGACGCGATAAAAATCAGACGTTGCAGCGACTGCTGGCTACTGCTTGCAGCGAATCACCATCGAGCGATTCTTCACGTTGGCGCCGAGCACGCCGCCAAGCGTGCCGCCTGCCGTGCCGCCCGTGTCGACATCCTTCGAGACCACGTCGTAGCCGTAGGCGCCACATGCCTCGCCCGCGCGCTTGTAGCATTCGCCCCAGTTCTGGCTCGCATCGCTGCCGCTGCAGTTGATCGCGAAGCCCGTCTCGCCGTTGGGCAGATAGGTGAGCGTCGTCGAACCGGAACTGGCGCAGCCTGCAAGGCTCGCCAGCGAGGCGATCGCGAGGCTCGCCGCGGTCGCACGGACTGCCGCAAAGGCGTTTTTCATCGGAGTGTCCTCTGTGTTCGTTGCGCGGATGAACGCGGTGTCGACAGACGTGGCACGGAGCGTGCCCGCCTGTCTCTGTCATGGAGCCGTGCACGGTCCATCGGGTTCCCGCGGGCCGCGTCGCGTCGCGTCGTGACGCGAGGCGCGACAGCGCGTCAGCGCGGCGGCAGCGAGCGCGCCGGATCGATCGAACGGCCGGCGTAACGCAACTCGAAGTGCAGCATCACGCGGTCGTTGTCGGAGTCGCCCATCTCGGCGATCTTCTGACCTTGCTGCACCGTCTCGCCTTCCTTCACGAGCAGCGACCGATTGTGCGCGTACGCGGTCAGGTAATCGGCGTTGTGCTTGATGATCAGCAGATTGCCGTAGCCGCGCAGGCCGTTGCTCGCATAGACAACCGTGCCGCCCGCCGCCGCGAACACGGGCGTGCCCGCAGCGTTGGCGATATCGATGCCCTTCGAATTGTTGCCGTCGAAGCCGCGCACCACGTTGCCCGTCGCGGGCCAGATCAGCGAGATCGCCGGCGCGGGCGTTGCAGGCGTATCCGCGGCCGCGCTGCGCGACGCAGACGAAGCGCTCGCCGAAGCGCTTGCCGATCCACCCGCCGAAGCGCTGCCCGACGCGCTTCCGCGCGACGAACCCGTGCTGGCCGTCGCCGTACCGGGCGGCGGCGCGACGCGCAGCACCTGACCGACCTCGAGCGAATCGGGGTTCGACAGATTGTTCCAGCGCGACAGACTTTGCACCGACGTGCGATTGCTGCGCGCGATCTTGTACAGCGTGTCGCCCCGTTCGACGCGATAGTATCCCGGCCCCACGGGTGCCGAGCCGCATGCGGCCAGTGCCGCGACCATGGCCGCGCAGACAAGCCGTCTGATTTTTGTTGTCAACATTGGACCTCGCAAGACGCCGCCGCGCGCCGATCCCGATCACGTGGCAGTTGCAAAACGCCAGATTCTAACGGTTTTGCAATGCAGCACCCGTTTTTCGGGCGATGCGATGCGCGGCGATCGTGTCGCACGCGATGCGCGGCGCTCAGGGCAACGTGCCGATGGTGATGCGCAGCGACGCCGTTTCGGTGTCGCCCGCTTCGAGCCAGCGCAGGCCCAGGCCGTTATGGATCGCGTCGGGCAGGCCCAGCCAGGGCTCGACGCAGAAGAAGTCCGATTCGGGCTTTTCCGTCCACGTCGTAACGGCGTACCACGGTACCGAGTTGGGACGCTGCAGATCGATGGTGATGCTGCGGTTCAGGCCGAGCGCGACCATCCGTACGAGGTGATCCGGCGCGCCGTCGAGGCAATGGAAGCGGTCCAGGATGCCCGGATCGTCCAGACGATAGTCCGGCTCGCCCGCTTCGCCTGCGCTGATCGCACCGTCCGGCAACTGGTGGCGGCGCACCGTGCGCGGCAGTTCGAGCACCGTCTCGCCGCGTTGCGCGTGCGGCAGCGTGAAGTAGAAATGATGGCCCGCGTAGTAGGGCAGCGGTGCGCTGCCCGCCGCGCCCGTGTTGGTCGTGATGAAGTCGACGTCGAGCGTGTTCGCGTCGACCAGCGTGTATTTCGCCTCGAAGCGGAAGCTGAATGGATAGCCGGCGCGCGTCGCGTCGCTGTCGGTCAGCGTCATGCTGATCGAGCGTGCGGCTTCGTCGACCGTGGCCTCGAACGGCAGGTCGCGCGCGAAACCGTGCATGGGCAGATCGCGCACGGTACCTTGCGCATCCTTCCACCGGCCGATCTGGCCGTCGACGAAATGGCGGCCGAGAAACGGAAACAGCAGCGGATTGCCGCCGCGCACGCGCGCGGGTTGGCTCCAGTCCGCCTGCTCGGGCCAGAAGATCACCGACTGCCCGTCGATGTCCCATGACAGCAGGCGGCCGCCCGCCTGCGGCGCGACGCGCAGCAAGGCGCCGTCGCGTGCGATCTCGATGATGTCCTGTTGCTGGAATTGAGGCATGGCAATGACGATAGAAAGCGGTTAGGAAGGGATGGCGTGCACGACTTTGGCGCGAAAAGCGCAGCGACGCCGATTTTGCGCCGCTTTGTGCTACGGGGAAACCCTTCTGGGGAAATTGCGGGTGTTGGCGCACAGTCGGCGCAATCAATAATGTGTACGAAGACCGGCTGCGGCCGGGTCCGATCACTCGGTTTCCAGGAGGGGCGATGGATCTCGCAATGGCAATGAGCGTGGCACTGTTCGGCATGTTCACGGGCAGTACGATTTATTTCTTTTATAAATTTACACGCTGACACGGGGCGCCGAGAATCCACGCTGAATCGTCGGCACGTACCGACGGTCCACGCAGCCTCCGCACGCAGGCCCGCCTTCCAGGCGGGCCTTTTTGCTTTCATCACCGTAATCACCCTTTCGATCTTGTTGCGACGCGGCAAGATTCTGTTAAAAGCGAATTTTTGTCCTTGGCGCACCCGGGTCGCCCAGGCATAATCGACCCGCCTTCAGATGCCGGGCTCCATGTTCCGGCAAGCTGTCCATCCTCCCCACTTTTCAAAAGGACCGACGCGTGAGCCTGTCGTTTTTGATCTTTTTGAGCGTGCTGCAGGGCGTCACGGAACTGTTTCCAGTGAGCAGTCTTGGTCACACGCTGCTCGTTCCCGCTCTCTTCGGCATGCATATCGACAAGCATGCGCCGCAACTGCTGCCGTTCCTCGTCGCGCTGCATCTGGGCACAGCGTTCGCGCTGCTGTGGTACTTCCGTACCCGCTGGATTGCCCTCATAGGGGGCTTTTTCGCGTCGCTGTCGGGCCGCCGCAATGACGATGGACACATGATGTGGGCCCTCATCATCGGGACGATTCCGGCCGGTCTGGTGGGTCTCGTGCTCGAGAAGCGCCTTGAACGCGTATTCCACGATCTGCGCATCGTCGCGGTCGCGCTGATCGTCAACGGCATCCTGCTGTGGCTCGGCGACCGGCTGCAGCGGGCGCGCGCGCATCGCGCGCCGGAGAAGCTGACGTTCAGGCAGGCGTTTCTGGTCGGCCTCGCGCAGGTCGGCGCGCTGATTCCCGGCTTCTCGCGCAGCGGCCTGACGATGATCGCGGGCAACGGCGCGGGCCTGACAGCTGAAAAGGCCGCCGAGTTCTCGTTCCTGCTCGGCACGCCGATCATCTTCGCGGCGGGCATCCTCGAACTGCCGAAGCTCTTCCACGCGCCGGGCCAGCTCGCCGACGCGCTGCTGGGCGGCGTGCTGACGGCGATCGCCGCGTACCTGAGCGTGCGTTTCCTGATGCGCTATTTCGAAGGACGCGGCCGTCTTGCGTCGTTCGGCGTGTACTGCGTGATCGCGGGCGTGGTGTTTCTGGGCTGGTTCATGACGCATCCGCAGCCGGCCTGATCGCGCGGTTCGATCGGTTATAATCGCGGGCCCGGCGTTGCTGCCGGGCCTTTCTGTTTTGAGCGCCACGACATGCGTGGCGTGTTTAACCTGACGCCTGAGGCCAGTTTCGGTCAGGTCCAGCCAGGTTAAAATTCCGGTTTCGCCTCCCCATAGTTCAACGGATAGAACACGGGTCTTCTAAACCTGAAATCGAGGTTCGATTCCTCGTGGGGGGGCCATCCAGTCAGCCTGCCTGTCCGCCAGCAACGGCGCCTGTGCACGGCCCTCGTCCTTTTCCCCCGATACCGCCCGCACACCCATAAAAAAGGGCAGCCGAAGCTGCCCTGAAGCGTTGCGCATCGAACGTGGATGAATGCGCGACTGTTGCTTGCCCGTACTAAGTCGACGACGGGCGAAGCGCCCGCCTGCCTGCGTAGCTGCGTGATTACCTGTTGATATCGAGTGCGTTCGTCAGGTCGCCCATCGGCTGGCCGCCGTTCGCGACGAGTGCGCTGTCGCGCGCCGTCAGGCCCGGCAGGTTCGGCAGATTGAAGCGGTGCGTGATGAAGCGCAGGATCGACGTCGTGTCGTACTGCGTATGATCGACGAAGCCTTTCTTCGCGTACGGCGACACGATGATCGCGGGAATCCGCGTGCCCGGGCCCCAGCGGTCGCCCTTCGGCGGCGCCACGTGATCCCAGAAGCCGCCGTTCTCGTCGTACGTGATGACGACCACCATGTTGTTCCACTGCGGGCTCTTTTGCAGATGCGAGATCACATCCGCAATGTGCTGGTCGCCCTGCGCCACATCCGTATAACCCGGGTGCTCGTTCAGGTTGCCTTGCGGCTTGTAGAACGCGACTTGCGGGAGCGTGCCGGCGTCGATCGCCTTGATGAACTCCGAGCCGTTCAGGCCGCCGTCGAGCAGGTGCTTCGCGCGGTTGTCGGTGCCCGGCGCGAGGTCGGCGAAGTAGTTGAACGGCTGGTGATGCGGCTGGAAGTTCGGCGAGCTGAGGTTGGCGCCGTAGATCACGTTCGCCGTGTTGTTCTGCACCGCCGAGATCGCGTTGCTCCAGGCGCCGCTGTACCACGCCCACGTCACGCCCGCGTTGTTGAGCAGGTCGCCGATGTGCTGGTTCGTCTGCGCCGGCAGCGTCGTTGCGGCCGTCGGATCGGCGAGATTCGCGTCGCCGCCCGCAGCAGGCTTGTTGCCGCTCGGCTGATAGGGCGGCTGCATCGTGTTGACGGCGTAGAAATCAGGCGTGAGGTTGCCCGAGTTGACGAAGGTCGGCACGTCGGTCAGCGCCGACGCCGCCGACGTCGACTTGAGCGTCAGCGACACACCGTCCGGCTGGACCGCGGAGATCGACGTCTTCGCGACGCTCGTATCGGCGTTCGCATAGAACGGCGTACACGCGCATACCAGCCACTGGTGGTTCAGGAACGATCCGCCGAACGCGCCCATGAAGAAGTTGTCGGCCAGCGTGAATTGCTGCGCGAGCTTGTAGAGCGGCAGCTTGTCGGCGTTCGCCGTGTAGTGGCCCATCACGAGACCGCCCGAATCGGCCCACGCGGCGAACATGTCGTTCTTGCCGCCGTGGATCTGCATCTGGTTCTCGTAGAAGCGGTGATACAGGTCGCGCGTCGTCGCGCTGAGCGGCGTGTTGAAGCCGGCCGGATCGTCGATGGCGAACGGCGAGTTCGGCAGGTTGACCGTCATCGCCTGGGTGATGACGGGCGTCACGCCCGCTGCCGTAAGGCCCTTCCAGACGGGCGGCAGCGTCGCGAGCACGGAGCCGTCGCGATCTAGCTGGCGCGCGCTCGCCGCCGTCACGTTTTGCAGGCCGTTGGCGCCCGGGAAGTTGCCGTAAAGGTTGTCGAAGCTGCGGTTTTCCGCGTAGATGACCACGACGTTCTTCACGGAAGATAACGTCGGCTTCGAAGTCGAATTGCCACCGCATGCATACAGCCCGATTGCTGCGGCGATCGCGATAGGCGTCGCGCAGATCAGTTTCTTGTTCATGATTTATCTCTCTCGCGTTGGGGACCGGCGGCGAGAGTGTCGCAAGGCTTTTTGACAGAACGATTAATTTCTTACATCGAGGTTCCTGTTTGCTTGTGGTTTTTAAGATGTAGTCGGGTATATGTCATTTAGGCGACATGTCGGTGAAATAACCTCGCGCAGTCGATCAACACGAGCATAAGAAAGATATGTGGCGCGATGTGGCGGGGCTTCGGACAAGACAGGCGTGGCGCGCGGGATGGCTCGGCGCGCTAGGGGTTTCGGTTTCGATGATGCTGACGGCCTGCGATGCCGGCAGCGCGCAGGCCGACGGCGCTCACGCGGCAGCGGCCGTGCAAGCGGAACAACGGGTGCAACCGTCACCGGGCGGCGCGCGGATGCAAAGGGTGTCCGCCGATGCCGCAGCAGCGATGCCCGCTGGCGGTCAGACGCGTGCCCAGGTGTACGAGTCCGTGAAGAAGATGACGGCCGTCGGCAAGCAGCTCTTCTTCGATCCGTCGCTGTCGGGCTCGGGCAAGCTCGCTTGCGCGTCGTGCCACAGTCCGCAGCACGGCTTCGGGCCGCCGAACGCGCTCTCCGTCCAGCTGGGCGGCCAGGACATGCGGCAGCAGGGCATGCGCGCCGCGCCCGACATCAAATATCTTCAGAAGGTGCCGTCCTTCACCGAGCACTATCACGACTCGGACGACGAGGGCGACGAGAGCGTCGACGCGGGTCCGACGGGCGGCCTGATGTGGGACGGCCGGGTGAACAGCGCGCGCGATCAGGCGCGCATGCCGCTGACGTCGTCGTTCGAAATGGGCAGCACGCCGCAGAAAGTGGCGGCGGCCGTGAAGGCCGCGCCGTACGCGAACCAGTTCCGCGACGCATTCGGCGAGCACGTGTTCGATAGCGACGACGCGACATTCAAGGCCGTGCTGCAGGCGCTCGAAGTGTTCGAGGAGACGCCGGAACTGTTCTACCCTTACACGAGCAAGTACGACGCGTTCCTCGCGGGCAAGGCGCAACTGACGAAGGCCGAACTGCACGGCCTGCAGCTCTTCAACGACGAGACCAAGGGCAACTGCGCGAACTGCCACATCAGCCAGCGCGCGCTCGACGGCTCGGCGCCCGCGTTCTCTGACTTCGGTCTGATCGCGCTCGGCGTGCCGCGCAATCGCACGCTGGCCGTGAACCATGATCCGCATTTTTATGATCTGGGCGCGTGCGGCCCGGAACGGACGGATCTGAAGGGCCGGGACGAGTATTGCGGAATCTTCCGTACGCCTTCGCTGCGCAACGTCGCGCTGCGCAAGACGTTCTTTCACAACGGGATTTATCACTCGCTCGAAGAGGTCGTCCGTTTCTATGCGGAACGCGATACGAATCCGGAGAAGTTTTACCCGGTCGTAAAGGGGAAAGTGCAGAAGTTCGACGATTTGCCGAGGAAGTATTGGGCGAATCTGAATACCGATCCGCCGTTCGATCGCAAGCCGGGCGACAAGCCTGCGCTGGATGAATCAGAGATCAAGGATGTGGTTGCGTTCCTTAAGACGCTGACGGACGGATATCAGCCGGAAGCGCCCCGGCCACCTGCCGGCGCTCACATCGTCAGCAGCAGATAACAGCCGGCGATCAACACCAGGAACGACGCGAGCAGGCACACGAGGCCCGCTCGGGTGAGTGCGCACGGCCACCGGTTGCGGCGCAGGCCGCGGATACGCACGATGGTCGGCATCGGCGCGGGATCGACACGCATGACGATCGTGCCAAGAACTACGCAGATCAGCATCAGGATGGCGGCGAAAAACTGGAGAGCGAACGAGAGGTCCATGAGCAAGAGTCGCAACGCGCGACGCGTTTGAAGTGCGGGTGAATTTGACTCGACTCATGTTATGGACCGACTGCTTTAGCGCCTATGGGACGTGTCCTAAAATTCCTCTGAGTGGGCTTATGACGGGCCTGTGGCGCGACAGAACTATCTCAAAAGTGGGTGTCTCGCAAGCTGTGGATCCAGGCGGCGTGCTATGCTTTTGAGGTCCAGATCGCGGGCCGCTCCATGGCCGCGCCACGCTTGCCCGAACCGACTTCTGCGGAGAACTTCATGTCGATGCGAACCCGAGCCGCGTTTCAACTCTCTGTGGGCGGGCTGCTGCTCGCCGGCGCAGTCGGCGCGCATGCCGCCAATCTGAACTTCCTGAACGACACGCCGATCGCGTACATGAAGCAGGCCGACAACGACTCGCTCAGAAAGGCCGCGTTCGAAGCGCTCGACAAGAAGCAGGACGGCGAATCCTCGACCTGGAACAACGAAGGTTTGCGCAATAGCACGCGGATCGAGGCACAACTGACGCCCGATGCGACGTCGAAGTCGGGTGACCGCACGTGCCGACAGATGCACGTCGTGTTGAGCGCCAAAGGCCAGTCGATGAATCTGAACCCGCAGTTCTGCCGCGAGGGCGCGGGCAACTGGGTGATGCAGAAGAAGCATTGAGCGCGCGCACGATCTCTTGCGGTGTCGTGCTGCTCGACCCGGATGGGCGGGTGCTGCTCGCGCATGCCACCGAGACTACCCACTGGGACATCCCCAAAGGGCAGGGCGAGGAAGGCGAAGCGCCGCACGTGACGGCGCTGCGCGAGATGGAAGAGGAAACGGGTATCGCCGTCGACGCGTCGCGGCTGACAGATCTCGGCCTGTTCGTGTATCGGCGGGACAAGGATCTGCATCTGTTCGCCGCGCGCGCCCGTGCCGACGAACTCGATCTCACGCGCTGCACGTGCACGTCGATGTTTCCGCGCCGCTCCGACGGCACGATGATTCCCGAGATGGACGCATTCCGCTGGGCCGCGCCCGACGAAGTCGAGCATTACGCGAGCCGCAGCCTCACGCGACTCTTTCAGACGACGCTATCGCTCGCCGAATTGCACCGTACGCTGGATACGGCGTAACGCACGCTTTTCAATCGAGCGCCTTGTCGTTCGGATGCGCGAACATGGTCCGCATTTCGGCCGACAGCGGATAGTTCAGGTTGATCCCATGCGGGGGAATCGGCTGTGTGAACCAGACGTTGTAGAGGCGCTCCGCCTCGCCCGAGGTCTGCATCTTCGCGATGACACGGTTGACCAGCTCGCGAAACGGCGCGTCCCCCTTGCGGAACATGCACGCATAGGTCTCGTAGCCGAGCGGCGTACCCGTCACGACGAAGTCGTCGGGGCGCGGGTCGGTGGCGCGAAAACCGTACAGAATCGGTTCGTCCATCACGAACGCGACCGCGCGGTCCGCCTTCACGGCTGAAAAGGCGTCGGAATGGTCCTTTGCGCTCGCAATGCGCATATTCAACTGCTTCTCGCTGTTCAACTGCCGCACGAGCCGTTCGTCCGACGTGCCCGCCGTCGTGACCACGGGCTTGCCGGCGAGGTCGGCGAAGTCGTTGATGCCGGCGTTCTTGCGCGCGATCATCCGCACCGCGTACTGGAAGAAACTGTTCGAAAACGCGGCGACATTCTCGCGCTCGCGCGTATGCGTGGTCGAGCCGCATTCCAGATCGATCTGGTTGTTGACCAGCATCAGGAAACGGTTCGCCGATGTGATCGTGACTTCACGCACCTTGAGGTTCGGCATCGCGAGCGTTTTCCTGATCTCGTCGACGATGGCGAGCGCGATGGATTGCGAATAGCCGACCGTGCGCTCGCCGTTGGAATAGGAGAAGGGGATCGACGCTTCGCGCACGCCGAGCGTGATCACGCCGTCGTCGTGTACCTTCTTGAGCGTGCCCGTCAGTTCCTCGGCGTGCGCGGGCACCGTCAGCGACATAAGCGACGCCAGCGCCGCGGCCACGATCGCCCCCAGCTTATATTTGATTGCAACCTTCATCGTTCCCCCTGAGCCGGTAGCAATCACTCCGGCTGCATCGTCGCGCTGTCGCCTGGCGATGTCCGTGTCGCGACACAGCGGCATGCGCGCCGAATGCGCCGCATGCCGCGGTGACTCAACCAGACAATCAGCTTACGCCGGCTTTCCCCAACTGTCGCGCAGACTGACGATCCGGTTGAATACGGGTTTGCCCGGCGTCGTGTCATACCGGTCGGCGACGAAGTAGCCGTGACGCTCGAACTGATACCGCGCTTCCGGCTCGACGTCGCCCAAGCCCGGTTCGACGTAGGCGTGCATGATGCGCTTCGAATGCGGATTGAGCGCCTCGAGGAAATCGCGGCCGCCCGCGTCGGGCTGTGCTTCCTTGAAGAGGCGGTCGTAGACGCGCACTTCGGCAGGCACGGCCTGGGTCGCGCTGATCCAGTGAATGGTGCCCTTCACCTTGTAGTTGTTCGCGCCTTCCGTGCCGGAGCGGCTGTCCGGGTAGTAATTGCAGTGCACGGCGGTCACATTGCCGTTTTCGTCCTTGTCGGCACCCGTGCATTCCACGACATAGCCGTACTTCAGACGCACCTTGTTGCCCGGGAACAGGCGGAAATAGCCCTTCGGCGCGTTTTCCACGAAGTCTTCGCGCTCGATCCACAGTTCACGCGAAAACGGGAAAGTGCGCACGCCGCGATCGGGATGATGCGGATGGACGGGCGCGCTGCACGCTTCCGTCTGATCTTCGGCATAGTTGTCGATGATAAGCTTCAGCGGATCGAGCACACAGGTCGCGCGCGGCGCCTTGTCGTCGAGATCGTCGCGCAGTGCGCCTTCGAACACGCTCATGTCGATCCAGGAATCGACCTTGGTGATGCCGATGCGCTCGCAGAACAGTTTGATGCTGTCGGGCGTAAAGCCGCGGCGGCGCACGCCGACGATGGTCGGCATGCGCGGATCGTCCCAGCCGTCCACATGGCCTTCGTTGACCAGCTGCAGCAGCTTGCGCTTGCTGGTGATCGCGTACGTCAGGTTCAGGCGCGAGAATTCGATCTGCTGCGGCAGCGGACGCGTGAAGATGCCGGCCTCGGCGAGTTCGTCGAGGATCCAGTCGTACAGCGGCCGGTGGTCTTCGAACTCGAGCGTGCACAGCGAATGCGTGATGTTTTCGAGCGCGTCCGAAATGCAGTGCGTGTAGTCGTACATCGGATACACGCACCACTTGTCGCCCGTCCGGTAATGGTGGGCGAAGCGGATGCGGTAGATCACCGGGTCGCGCATGTTGAAGTTCGGCGACGACATGTCGATCTTCGCGCGCAGCACGTGCTCGCCTTCCTTGAACTCGCCTGCCTTCATGCGGCGGAACAGGTCGAGGTTCTCCTCGACGCTGCGCTCGCGGAACGGCGACGGCGTGCCGACTTCCGTCGCCGAGCCGCGGTTCGCGCGCATTTCCTCCGCCGTTTGACTATCGACATACGCCTTGCCGCGCGTGATCAGCAGCTCGGCGAACTCATAGAGCTTGTCGTAGTAGTCGCTCGCGAAGTAGAGGTGCTCCTTGCCGTCGACGTTCCAGTCGAAGCCGAGCCACTTCACAGCGTCGACGATTGAGTCGACGTATTCGAAGCTTTCCTTTTCGGGATTCGTGTCGTCGAAGCGCAGATGACAGACGCCGCCGTAGCTCTGCGCGATGCCGAAGTTCAGGCAGATGCTCTTCGCGTGACCGATGTGCAGATAGCCGTTCGGTTCGGGCGGGAAGCGCGTTTCCACTCGCTGGCCCCACTTTCCCGAGCGGTTGTCGTCGTCGATGATGTTGCGGATGAAATTGGAAACGGGCGCTTCGTTGCGCTCGGCGTCTTTGCGATCGTTGTTCATGCGAGAAGGAGAAAGTCGGTCCTGGACACTATATGCGTCCGTTAGTCTGTCAATTCTACCTGACGACACATTCGGCGACAGTCTTTACGCCTGGCGGGTGCGGCGCGCGGCCGGCAACGGCGCGGACTGATGCATTTCCGGGGCGCAATCGGCGCTGTAACAGGAGGTAAATTGCGTTGGCGCCGTTTGGTGCGCACGCTTAGCATGCGTCGCGCGCCATGTCCCACGCCGGCCCGCGGCGGCGCGCTTACGGCGAGCCTGCGCCTCGCCCCACGCCTCGAGCGGCGCTTTCGCTGCTGGCTGCGCCCGTCGCGCTGTTTTTCGGCAGGCGCTGTGTTTCCGTTATTCTGTGGTGGGCTCGGGCAGCCGATGCCCGTCCCGCCGCTTCACGCGACCTGTCCTTGCCGCGAGCCGGCCGCCCCATGCCGCTGAGCACGCGCGGGCAGGTCCATCTATCCCGGAGTTCCTCGGATGTCCCTTGCGATGTTGCGCGCGCCTCGCGCGCTTTCCGGCGCCGCCTTGCGTGCCGTTTTGCACACCGATAAGCATGCCGAATCCCATGCGGGCGCCCACGCCGATTCCTGTCCTCGCGCCAGCCGCGTCATGCCGCGTGGCACGTTTGCCCGCTTCGCCACGACGCTCGCACTGACGGGCGCGCTGCTCGCGAGCCTGGTTGCGTCGCCCGCCGTCGACGCGAAGACGGCCCAGCCAAAGCCCGTGCTCGACGCGGCGGCCGTGGCGACGCCCGACCGCTACGCCGCTGACGCCGCGCAGCAGATGCTCGCGGCTGGCGGCAATGCCGTCGATGCAGCCGTCGCGATCGCGTTCACGCTCGCCGTCACGTACCCGGATGCGGGCAACATCGGCGGCGGCGGGTTCATGACCTTGTACATGGACGGCAAGCCGTACTTTCTCGACTACCGCGAGAAAGCGCCGCAGAGCGCGACGCGCGACATGTATCTCGACGACAAGGGCAACGTGATCAAGGGCATGAGCCTCGTCGGACATCGCGCGGTGGCCGTGCCGGGCACGGTCGACGGCATGTGGGAAGCGCAGAAGCGCTTTGGCAAGCTCAAATGGAAGCAGGTGCTCGCGCCCGCCATCAAGTACGCGACGGACGGCTTCCCCGTCGAGCCGTGGTTGCAGAAGCGTCGCGAACTCGCGTCGCAGGGGTTCGGCGGCAAGACCAATTTCGACGCCTATTTTTCGAACCTGAAGACGGGCGTCGTGTTCCGCCAGCCCGAGCTCGCGCAGACGCTGACGCGGATCGCATCCGACGGCGGCCGTGAATTCTACGAAGGTCAGACGGCCGACCTGATCGCCCGGCAGATGTACGGGCACGGTCTCCTGACGAAGGCGGACCTGCTGCAGTACAAGGCCGTGTGGCGACAGCCGGTGACGGCCAGCTGGAACGGCTATCAGATCGTCACCGCGCCGCCGCCCAGCTCGGGCGGCATTGGACTGATCCAGCTGCTGAAGATGAAGGCGGATCTGAAGCCGCAGTTCGACGGCGTGGCGCTCAATTCCGAGCCGTACATTCATCTGGTCGCGCAGATCGAGGACCGCGTATTCGCTGACCGCCAGCAGTACATGGGCGATCCTGATTCGTACCGCGTGCCCGTCGACAAACTGATCGACGACGCTTACCTCGCGAAGCGCGTCGAGGACATCACGCCCGACGAAGTGCCGGGCGCTGCGCCCGTCAAGCCGGGTCTCGGCGACGCGATGCCGGAAAAGGCTCAGACGACGCACTTCTCGGTGGTCGACAAGTGGGGCAACGCGGTATCGAACACGTACACGCTGAACGGGCCGTTCGGCTCGGGCGTGGTCGTGGACGGCGCCGGCTTCGTGCTGAACGACGAGATGGACGACTTCGAGTTGAAAGCGGGCGTGGCCAACCAGTTCGGCGTGACGAGCGGCGACGTCAACACGATCGCGCCGGGGCGCCGGCCATTGTCGTCGATGGCGCCGACCATTCTGACCAGGGACGGCAAGGTATCGCTCGTGATCGGCACGCCGGGCGGCTCGCGCATCTTCACGTCGATCTTCCAGGTCATGACGAACCTGTACGACTTCAACATGCCGCCCGCCGATGCGCTCGCTGCGATGCGCTTTCATCATCAGTTGCTGCCGCAGAAGACGATCTACTTCGAGCCGTACCATCCCATCGACGGCGAGCTGGCCGAGCAGTTGAAGACGCGCGGCTACACGCTGCAGGGCCAGACGTTCAACGGCGACGTGCAGATGATCCGTATCGACGGCACGTCGCCGCAGCCGGCTGCCGATCCGCGCGGCGTCGGCGTGGGACGTGTGATTCAATAGCGCTGGCGGCGCGATGCCGCACTTCGACAACTCACGACGAACGGGGAACGGGCATGGCGTTGGAGCAGCAGAGCGTGATCGTGTTGCCGGGTTATATGAACTCAGGCGTTGGGCATTGGCAGACCCGCTGGGAAGCGCGTTATCCGCACTTTTCGCGCGTGCCGATGCGGGATTGGGATCATCCCGTTTGCGGTGAGTGGTGCGATACGCTCGACGCTGCCGTCGCCGCTGCGAAAGCGCCTGTTCTGCTCGTCGCGCACAGCCTGGGCTGCCTGACGGTTGCGTTCTGGGCGGCGCGCCATGCTTCACACGATGCGCTCGCGAAGGTCGCGGGCGCGCTGCTCGTCGCAGTGCCCGATCCGGCCGGCCCCGGATTTCCCGCCGACGCGGCCGGCTTCGACGCCGTGCCGATCGACCCGCTGCCTTTCCCGTCGATCGTCGTCGCGAGCACCGACGATCCGTACGGCGGCGTGCCGTTTTCGCAGGCCTGCGCGACGGCATGGGGCAGCCGATGGGAGAACATCGGCCCGCGCGGCCATATCAACGCCGACAGCGGCCTCGGTGATTGGCAAGAAGGGCAGCGCTGGCTGGCTTCGATGGCGTAAATCTCGGGCGGTGCGGGCGGTGCGGGCGGCGCGGCGCGAGCGCGGCGCAATTCAGGCGCCGGGGAGGCGATGTGCCGGAGGATCGGCGCGCCGCAGGACGCCGACCCGCTCCGGTTGCCGCACGCGGGAGCCGTCGCGCACCGGCGCGCGCGCTAACCGGGCGCCTCTAATCGAAGCTCGCCACCCTTAGCACGCCGCTTTCCGGCCTCACGTCAGATCACAGACCGGCCCCGCAGCGCGTCGATACGCGCATCGTCGTATCCGAGCACGTCGCGCAGGACCGCTTCCGTATGCTCGCCGAGCGTCGGCGGATGCGCCTGCGCCACGGGCGGCGTCGCGCTCATGCGGATGGGATTGCGCACCAGCTTCACCGTGCCGCCCGATGGATGCGGCAATTGAACCTCCATTCCACGCGCGACCACCTGCTCGTTCTCGAACACCTCTTCCAGATCGTTGATCGGCCCGCAGGGCACGCCCGCCGCTTCGAGCGCGTCGATCCACTCGTGCTTGCTGCGCGTACGGACCATCTCCGCGAGGATCGGGACGAGCGTCTCGCGATTTCGCACGCGCTCGGGATTGGTGGCAAAGCGCTCGTCGTCGGCGAGGTCCGCGCGCTTGCCCGCTTCGACGAACTTGCGGAACTGCCCGTCGTTGCCCACCGCGACGATGATCCAGCTGTCGCTCGTCTGGAACGTCTGATAGGGAACGATGTTCGGATGGGCGTTCCCCCAGCGTGCGGGCGGCTTGCCGCTGGTGAGGAAGTTCGAGTTCATGTTGGCGAGCATCGCGACCTGCACGTCGAGCAGCGCCATGTCGATGTACTGGCCTTCGCCCGTGCGGTCGCGGTGCGCGAGCGCCGTCAGCACGGCGACGCTCGAATACATGCCCGTCATCAGGTCCGCGATCGCCACGCCCGCCTTCTGCGGGCCGCCGCCCGGCTGGCCGTCGCGCTCGCCCGTGATGCTCATGAAGCCGCCGATGCCCTGCACGATGAAGTCATAACCCGCGCGCTGCGCATATGGTCCCGTTTGCCCGAAGCCCGTCACCGAGCAATAGACGATGTCGGCCTTCACGGCCTTCAGCGACTCGTAGTCGAGCCCGTACTTCTTCAACTGGCCGACCTTGTAGTTCTCCAGCACGACATCGCTTTGCGCGGCCAGTTCGCGGACGATCTGCTGCCCTTCGGGCGTGGCGATATCGACGGTGACCGAACGCTTGTTGCGGTTCGCCGCGAGGTAATAGGCGGCCTCGCGCGTGTCCGCGCCGTCCGGCGTTTTCAGGTACGGCGGCCCCCAGTGGCGCGTGTCGTCGCCGGCGCCCGGCCGCTCGACCTTGATCACGTCGGCGCCGAAGTCGGCTAGCGTCTGCGCGCACCACGGACCGGCAAGCACGCGGGTAAGGTCCAGCACGCGGATATGGCTCAGTGCACCCATGTTCTGTCTACGTCTCCAATGTGCAATGTGATGAGGCGCCCGCCACACGGGCGCTGCCCGATTGAATCGATCTGGTGCATCTTAAGCGATCGGCCGCGCCCGACCTACTCAGCCTGACGGCATAGGACAAATGACAGGCCGCGTTTCCGGCGTTTTCGAGAGGGGAAACTGGCCGGATGGCCAAAGCCGCGTGCAGCCTGCTCCATGGCGTCGCGCGACAGCGCCGATCCCGTATAATCGACCGTTCAGGAAACAATCTATTGCGACGGCCGGTCAGTCTTCCGCAGCCGTCGGCTCAAGCCAGGACCGTCCCCAAAGCACGCTATGAAAGCCGCCGAAATCCGCGAGAAATTCCTCAAGTTCTTCGAATCGAAGGGCCATACGATCGTCCGTTCGTCGAGCCTCGTGCCGGGCAACGACCCGACGCTGCTCTTCACCAATTCGGGCATGGTGCAGTTCAAAGACGTGTTTCTCGGCGCCGAATCGCGTCCGTACGCGCGGGCCACGACGGCGCAGCGCAGCGTGCGCGCGGGCGGCAAGCACAACGACCTGGAAAACGTCGGCTACACGGCGCGTCACCACACGTTCTTCGAAATGCTCGGCAACTTTTCGTTTGGCGACTATTTCAAGCGCGACGCGATCCACTACGCGTGGGAACTGCTGACGGGCGTCTACCAGCTGCCGAAGGAAAAGCTCTGGGTCACCGTCTACCAGGAAGACGACGAAGCCTTCGACATCTGGGCGAAGGAAGTCGGCGTGCCGACCGAGCGCATCATCCGCATCGGCGACAACAAGGGCGCGCGGTACGCATCGGACAACTTCTGGCAGATGGCCGATGTCGGCCCATGCGGCCCGTGTTCGGAGATCTTCTACGACCACGGTCCCGAAGTGTGGGGTGGCCCGCCGGGATCGCCTGAGGAAGACGGCGACCGCTACATCGAGATCTGGAATCTCGTGTTCATGCAGTTCAGCCGCGACGCGCAGGGCAACATGACCCCGCTGCCCAAGCAGTGCGTGGACACGGGCATGGGCCTCGAGCGTATCGCAGCCGTGCTGCAGCACGTGCACAGCAACTACGAAATCGATCTGTTCCAGGCGCTGATCAAGGCCGCTGGCCGCGAAACGGGTATCGAAGACCTGTCGAACAACTCGCTGAAGGTGATCGCCGATCACATCCGCGCCTGCTCGTTCCTGATCGTCGACGGCGTGATTCCCGGCAACGAGGGCCGCGGCTACGTGCTGCGCCGTATCGTGCGCCGCGCGATCCGTCACGGCTACAAGCTGGGCCGCAAGGGTTCGTTCTTCCACAAGCTGGTCGCGGACCTCGTCGCGCAGATGGGCGACGCATATCCCGAACTGAAAGACGCGGAACAGCGCGTCACGGACGTGCTGCGTCAGGAAGAAGAGCGCTTCTTCGAGACCATCGAGCACGGCATGTCGATTCTCGAAAACGCGCTGGCCGATCTGGAAGCGAAGGGCGGCAAGACGCTCGACGGCGAAGTGGCGTTCAAGCTGCATGACACCTACGGCTTTCCGCTCGACCTCACGGCGGACGTATGCCGCGAGCGTGGAGTGACGGTCGACGAGCCCGCATTCGACGAGGCAATGGCCCGTCAGCGCGAACAGGCGCGTGCGGCCGGCAAGTTCAAGATGGCCCAGGGCCTCGAATACACAGGCGCGAAGACCACGTTCCACGGCTACGAACAGATCGTTTTCGACGACGCGAAGGTTACGGCGCTGTATGTCGACGGCGCGTCCGTCAAGGAAGTGACGAAGGGCCAGCAGGCTGTCGTCGTGCTGGACCATACGCCGTTCTACGCGGAATCGGGCGGCCAGGTCGGCGACCAGGGCGTGCTGGCTAACGCGAGCGTGCGCTTTGCGGTCGCTGATACGCTGAAGGTGCAGGCGGACGTCGTGGGCCATCACGGCACGCTGGAGCAGGGCACGCTGAAGGTCGGCGACGTCGTGAAGGCGGAAATCGACGCGATCCGCCGTGCGCGCACGGCCCGCAACCACTCGGCTACCCACCTGATGCACAAGGCGCTGCGTGAAGTGCTCGGCGGCCACGTGCAACAGAAGGGCTCGCTCGTCGACGCCGACAAGACCCGCTTCGACTTCGCGCACAACGCGCCGATGACGGATGAGGAAATCCGCCGCGTCGAGGCCATCGTCAATGCCGAAGTGCTGGCGAACGCGCCGGGCATCGTGCAGGTCATGCCGTACGACGAAGCGGTGAAGGGCGGCGCCATGGCGCTGTTCGGCGAGAAGTACGGCGACGAAGTGCGCGTGCTCGATCTGGGCTTCTCGCGCGAACTGTGCGGCGGCACGCACGTGCATCGCACGGGTGACATCGGCTTCTTCAAGATCGTGATGGAAGGCGGCGTCGCGGCGGGCATTCGTCGCGTCGAAGCGATCACGGGCGACAACGCAGTGCGTTATGTGCAGGAACTGGATGCGCGCATCAACGCGGCCGCCGCGGCGCTGAAGGCGCAGCCGTCGGAACTGACGCAGCGCATCTCGATGGTTCAGGACCAGGTGAAGTCGCTGGAAAAGGAACTCGGCGCGCTGAAGTCGAAGCTCGCGTCGAGCCAGGGCGACGAACTGGCCGGCCAGGCCATCGAAGTTGCCGGTGTGCAGGTGCTGGCGGCGACGCTGGAAGGCGCGGACGTCAAGACGCTGCGTGAAACCGTCGACAAGCTCAAGGACAAGCTCAAGAGCGCGGCCATCGTGCTGGCGTCCGTCGAAGGCGGCAAGGTTAGCCTGATCGCGGGCGTCACGGCCGAGGCGAGCAAGAAGGTCAAGGCAGGCGAACTGGTCAACTTCGTCGCGCAGCAGGTCGGCGGCAAGGGCGGCGGCCGTCCGGACATGGCGCAGGCGGGTGGCACCGAGCCGGCCAATCTGCCGGCCGCGCTGGCTGGCGTGAAGGGCTGGGTCGAAGCGCAGCTTTGAGTCTGCGCGCCACGTAGCATTCGCATCAGCAAAAAAGCCGCGAGTCGACGAGACTCGCGGCTTTTTGATTTTGTGCGTTCGGATTAACGAAGGACATTGTGTCGAAGCGCGACAGGCGCTCGCTGCTGAAGCACTCAGGCAGCCACCTCGTCCCCCCGTTCCTCCTGCAGGTTTCCGCTCGCGACCAGCATTCCGCGCAGCGCATTCAACGCCGACGAGAAATGGCCGCGTCGCCAGACCAGCAGCGTCTCGATGCTGCCGAGCTCCGCGAGCGGATGCACGGCGATATCGTCCGATTCCGGCAGCAGCGCCAGCACCGAGCGCGGCGCGAAAGCCACGCCCGCGCCCGCCGCCACGCACGCGACAATGGCGTGATACGACCCGAGCTCCAGCACCCGTGCGGGCCGGATGCCGTGCTCCATGTACCACTTTTCGACATGCACGCGATACGCGCAGCCCAACTCGAACGCGATCAACGTCGTAAGCGAAATATCGCTGGCTCGATGGATGGGCGGGTGACCGCGCGGCGACACCATCACCAGTTCTTCGCGAAACACGGGCACGACCTCGAACAGCTCGCCGATCCAGCCGGGATCGAGCGGCCTCGCGACGATCGCCGCGTCCACCTCGAACTCGCGCACGCGATCGATCAGCTTGCCCGTCGTCCCTGTCTCCAGTTCGAGCGCGACATCGGGCCACGTCTGGTGATACTGCGCGAGCAGTCCCGGCAGGCGGGTCGCGGCGACGCTTTCCATCGTGCCCAGCCGCAGGCGTCCGCTCGGATGGGCGTCCTTGACCGCGTGGCGCGCTTCGTCGGCGAGCGCGAGCAGCCGTTCCGCATAGGGCAGCAGGGTCTCGCCCGCGGGCGTCAGCACGAGCCGGCGTCCGTCGCGAACGAATAGTTCGGTGCCCAGTTGCTCTTCGAGCTGCTTGATACGCGTGGTCACGTTCGATTGCACGCGATTGAGCTTCGCCGCGGCGCGCGTCACGCCGTTTTCGCGCACGACGGCGCGAAAGATCGTCAGGGCGGCAAGGTCCATCAATCTCTCCGTGAGATTAGATCTATCCGTATTATTCATTTTATGAGATTGAAGGGTCAAGCTACGATGGTGTGGAAGAAGCCGACCACCGCCCCAATCCACCGATGAACGATCTCACCACCCGCACCCTCCAGCCAAACCTCGCTTCCCCCGATGCCGCGCGCCGCGCTGCGCTCGCCTGCATGGCGGCGCTTGCCGTCGCGCTCGGTATCGGCCGCTTTGCCTTTACGCCGCTGTTGCCGCTGATGCTCCACGGCGGCGAGCTGGATATCCGGCACGGCGGCTGGCTGGCGTCGCTCAATTACGCGGGCTACTTCCTCGGCGCGATCGCCTGCGTCGCGGTGCGCGTGGAGGCGGCGCGGGTGGTGAAGGCGGGCCTCGCGTCGACGGTGCTGCTCGTGCTCGCGATGGGCCTCACGCATCAGTTCTGGATTTGGGCCGTGGTACGTTTCATCGCGGGCGCGATCAGCGCGTGGACCTTCGTGTTCGCCTCGCAATGGGGCTTGCGCCGGCTCGCCGAGCTGGGCGCGAACGAGTGGGGCGGCGTGATCTACACCGGTCCGGGCCTCGGCATCGCGGCGACGGGCCTGCTGGTCAGCGCTGCGGGCGGATATGGCGCATCGGCGGGCTGGATCGGCTTTGGGCTCGTGTCAGCGGTGCTGACCGTGCTCGTGTGGCGCACGTTCGAGCCGGCAACGACGGCAAAGGGAAGCGCAGCGGCATCGACGCGGAAAAACGCCGCGGCGCAGACGGATGCGCATCGGCAGCGCGTGCATCTGCACCGCGCGGATGCGTTCTGGCTGATCGTCCTCTACGGCGTGCCCGGCTTCGGCTACATCATTACCGCGACGTTTTTGCCCGTGATCGCCCGCGCCGCGTTGCCGGTGGGTTCGCCGTGGCCCGACCTGTTCTGGCCGATGTTCGGCGGCGCGCTGGTCGTGGGAGCGCTAGTGGGCGCGCGCTTACCGGCGCACTGGGACAACCGCACGCTGCTGGCCGGCTGCTACGTGTTGCAGGCGCTCGGCATCCTCGCGGGCATCGTATCGCCGACGGCGGGCGGCTTCGCGCTCGGCAGCGCACTGATCGGCTTGCCGTTCACGGCAATCACCCTGTTCGCGATGCGCGAGGCGCGCCGGCTGCACGGCGACAACGCCGCGGGATTGATGGGCTATGCGACAGCGGCCTACGGTCTTGGGCAGATCGTGGGTCCGCTGGTCGCCGCGCCCATCGCCGCGCATACCGGTTCGTTCACGCTGGCGTTGTGGCTGGCCGCGCTCACGCTGCTCGCGGGAGCCGTGGGTCTCGTCGTGGTGACGGCGCTGCGCCCGTCATTGCGCGCCTGAGCAAAAGCCCCGCAAGCCTGGACAGACGCTGACGAACCACGCCCGCGAGCGCCACGACGACGGGACAACCACCAGCGCACTCGCTCCACTGGCCGTGCAACCGACTCTCCCGCACGGCCTCCCATCCTCACCACGCCGGCCGTTCGCGCCGGATCAAACCCGCCAGAAACCAATTCAGCACCCGCCGCACTAAAATGTCCGCTTTCCAGTCATCATTGCGCGCTCATCGCCGGGTGCGCCGCCTGCCATGCAACATTTTGCGTCGGACAACTACGCCGGCATTTGCCCCGAGGCGCTCGAAGCGCTGATCGCCGCCAACCACAGCGGCCACGAACCGGCCTACGGCGACGACTCGTGGACGCAGCAAGTCTGCGATCGCCTGCGCAACCTGTTCCAGACCGACTGCGAGGTGTTCTTCGTCTTCAACGGCACGGCGGCGAACTCGCTGGCGCTGGCGTCGCTGTGCCAGTCCTACCATTCGGTGATCTGCCACGAACTCGCGCACATCGAGACAGACGAATGCGGCGGTCCCGAATTCTTCTCGAACGGCTCGAAGCTGCTGACGGCGCCGGGCGTCGGCGGCAAGCTCACGCCCGATGCGATCGAAGCCGTCGTCACGCGTCGCGCCGACATCCATTATCCGAAGCCCAAGGTCGTGACCCTCACGCAGTCGACGGAAGTGGGCACCGTGTATAGCGTCGAGGAAATCCGCGCGATTGCCGCGATCGCGAAACGCCGTCATCTGAAGGTGCACATGGACGGCGCGCGCTTTGCGAACGCCGTCGCCGCGCTCGACGTGCATCCGTCGGAGATCACGTGGCGCGCGGGCGTCGACGTGCTGTGCTTCGGCGGCACGAAGAACGGCTTGCCCGTCGGCGAGGCGGTCGTGTTCTTCGATCGCGCGCTCGCTGATGATTTCGCTTACCGGCTGAAGCAGGCGGGGCAGCTTGCGTCGAAGATGCGCTTCATCTCCGCGCCGTGGCTCGGCCTGCTCGACAACGACGTCTGGCTGCGCAACGCGCGCCACGCCAACGCGATGGCGCAACTGATGGAGGCGCGCCTCGCGGACATTCCGGGTGTGAGCATCATGTTCCCGACGGAATCGAACGCGGTGTTCGCGCAATTGCCGCCGCACGTCGCGAAGGCGATGCGCACGCGCGGCTGGAAGTTCTACGAGTTCATCGGCGCTGGCGGCTGCCGCCTGATGTGCGCATGGGACACGCAGCCCGAAACGGTCGAGCGCTTCGTCGCCGAAGTCCGCGAACTGTGCGCCGCCTGAGTTGCGTGCGGCGTGCGTCCGGCACCTGGACGCGCCGACGCGGCTTGCCATTCGAGTTCATCGGGCGGCCGGGTCAATGACGGAGCAGCAAGACGGCAACGCGTAGCGCTTGCCGTGATGGTCGCAGTCAGGCGCTCTCGCCGTTCCGGCGGCGCGAGCACGGAATCCTCGATAACAACGGAGACGCATCGCCATGGCCTACATCTACTATCTGACGCACATTCATCTCGGCTACGACGCGCTCGCGCAGTTGCCGGCGGAGTGCGAGCGCTCGGGCATCAGGCGGCCGCTCGTGGTGACGGACAAGGGCGTAATGGCGGCGGGCGTCGCGCAGCAGGCAATCGACGCCTTGAAGCTGCCCGGCGCGCCCGTTTTCGACGACACGCCGTCGAACCCGACGGAAGCGATGGTGATGGCGGCTGCGCAGCGCTATCGTGAGGAAAACTGCGACGGGCTGGTGGCGATAGGGGGCGGCTCGTCGATCGATCTGGCCAAGGGCGTGGCGATCATGGCGACGCATGCGGGCACGATGACGGATTACGCGACGATCGAAGGCGGCAGCGCGAAGATCACCGACAAGGCCGCGCCGCTGATCGCGATTCCGACCACGGCAGGCACGGGCAGCGAAGTGGCGCGCGGCGCGATCGTGATCCTGAACGACGGCCGCAAGCTCGGCTTCCACTCGTGGCATCTGCTGCCGAAGGCGGCTATTTGCGACCCGGGCCTCACGCTCGGCCTGCCGCCGTCGCTGACGGCTGCCACCGGCATGGACGCGATCGCGCACTGCATCGAAACGTTTCTCGCGCCGTCGTTCAATCCGCCCGCCGACGGCATCGCGCTCGACGGTCTGGAGCGCGCCTGGGCGAACATCGAACTCGCGACGCGCGACGGTCAGAACCGCGATGCGCGCCTGCATATGATGAGCGCCTCGATGCAGGGTGCGATGGCGTTCCAGAAGGGACTGGGCTGCGTGCATTCGCTGTCGCATCCGCTTGGCGGCGTGTCGGTGAACGGGCGCACGTCGCTGCATCACGGCACGCTGAACGCCGTCGTGCTGCCTGCCGTGCTGCGCTTCAACGAAAGCGCGCCGTCGGTGGTCGAGAATCGCCGGTATGCGCGCATGCGCCGCGTGATGAATCTGCCGGAGCACGCCGATCTGGCCGCAGCGCTGCACGACATGACCGCGCGCCTCGGACTGCCGACGGGTCTGAAGCAAATGGGCGTCGACGACAGTGCGTTCGACAAGGTCATCAAGGGCGCGCTCGCCGATCATTGCCACAAGACGAATCCGCGCGAAGCGACGGCCGACGATTATCGGCGGATGCTGATCGAGTCGATGTAAGCGCCGTATCTTCATCCAACCGCACACGACATGAACAAACCCGCTCCCGCGCCGCGTACGGCCTATCCGCATTTTCTGTCCATCGCCACGCGCTGGATGGACAACGACGTCTATGGCCACGTGAACAACGTCGTCTATTACAGCTACTTCGACACCGTCGTGAACGAGTATCTGATCCGCAGCGGCGTGCTCGATATCGAGCACGGCACGACGATCGGCCTCGTTGTCGAGACGCAGTGCAACTACTTTGCGCCGATCGTGTTTCCGGATCGCATCGATGCGGGGCTGCGCGTCGTGCGGCTCGGCACGTCGAGCGTGCGCTACGAAGTGGGGCTTTTCAGGGAAGGCGACGCCGAACCCGCTGCGCAAGGGCATTTCGTGCACGTGTACGTGGATCGCGAAACGCGCCGTCCCGTCGCATTGCCCGACAGCCTGCGTGCGGCGCTCGAGCCGCTGCTCGTCACGCAAGACGCGCCGGCAGGCTGACGCGTGCAGTCCTTCGTCATCGATGCGCTGAACGGCGTGAGCTACGGCTTGCTGCTGTTCATGCTGTCGGCGGGATTGACGCTGATTTTCAGCATGCTCGGCGTGCTGAACTTCGCGCACGCGAGCTTCTACATGCTCGGTGCGTATGTCGGCTTTTCCGTGGCGGCGCGCGCGGGTTTCTGGTGGGCGCTCGTCATCGCTCCGCTCGTCGTCGGTCTGATGGGCGCGGCGCTCGAACGGTGGCTGCTGCGGCGCGTGCGGCCGCATGGGCATCTGGCGGAATTGCTGCTGACGTTCGGCGCGGCCTATCTGATTGGCGAGGGCGTCAAGCTCGTGTGGGGCTTGCAGGCGTTGAGCGCCGTCGTGCCGACAGCGCTCGATGGTCCGCTGCTGGATGTGTACGGCGTCGCGTTGCCGCGCTATCGCGCGTTCATGATGGCCGTCGCGATGGCGATGCTGGCCGTGTTATACGCGGTGCTGCGCGTGTCGAAAGCGGGGCTGATCGTGCGCGCGGCGCTCACGCATCCGCAAGCCGTCGAAGCGCTCGGCCACGACGTGCCGCGCGTCTTCACCGGCGTGTTCGCGGCGGGCACGGCGCTCGCCGCGCTGGCGGGCGTGATCGGCGCGCCGCTGTTCGTGCTCGAACCGGCGATGGCCGAATCGGTGGGGTCCATCGTGTTCGTCGTGGTCGTGATCGGCGGGCTGGGGTCGCTCGGCGGTGCGCTCGTCGCGTCGCTGGTGATCGGCTGCGTGCAGACCTTCGTGGTCGCTACCAATATTCCGCTCGGCGACCTGTTCGGCGACCTGTTCGGCGACTTCGGCAACGCGCTGCCCGCCGCGTGGAGCGCGCTGACGCTCGCGCAGCTTGCACCGCTCGTGCCGTACCTGCTGCTCGTCGCGATGCTTGCCGTGCGCTCGCGCGGCTTCTTCGGACAACGCGACGACGATGCGTGACGTGAATCAGGCGCACGATGCGCCACCCGCCTCGCCGCCCCGGCCGATATGGCGCGCCGCGTTGCCGTGGGCCGCGCTCGCGGCGCTGCTCGTCGTCCCGCCGTGCCTGTCGACGCAAAGCTGGCTCGTCGCCTGGCTCGCGCAGACGGCCGCGATGATCGTGTTCGCGCTGTCGTACAACCTGCTGCTCGGCGGCGCGGGTCTGCTGTCGTTCGGGCATGCGGCTTCGTCGGGGATCGGCGCATTGATCGCCGCGCATCTGTTCAATCGCGTCGGCGTGCCGTTACCGCTGCTGCCGTTGGCGGGTGGCATCGGCGGCGCGCTGTTCGGCGCGTCGTATGGCCTCGTTGCGACGCGCCGCGCGGGCACCGCTTTCGCGATGATCACACTCGGCATCGGCGAACTCGTCGCGGCTGCTGCGTGGACCTTGCCCGACTGGTTCGGCGGCGAAGCGGGCGTCGCGATCGACCGCACGACGGGCATCGCGGTGCCGGGCCTGACGTTCGGACCTGCGCGCGAGGCCTACGCGCTGATTGCGTTGTGGTGCGCGCTCGCCGTGATGGCGATGCGCCTGCTGGCGCGCACGCCTTTCATGCGGCTCGCGAATGCCGTACGCGACAACCCGGTCCGGGCGGCGGCCATCGGCTGCTTTGCGCGCCGCGTGCGTTATGAGGTCGTCGTGTGGTCGTCGTTTTTTGCGGGCATTGCGGGGACGCTCGGGCTGATCAATGTCGAACTGGTATCGACGGAAAGCGTCGGCATGCTGCGCTCGGGTTCGGTGCTGATCGCGACGGTGATCGGCGGAAGCGGGGCGTTTTTCGGGCCGGTGGCGGGCGCCGTCGTGCTGACGTTTTTCAGCGTCGTCGTGGCGGGCGCGACGCGTGCATGGCTGCTGTATCTCGGGCTGTTCTTCGTGGTCGTGGTGGTGTGCGCGCCCGATGGCATCGCGGGATGGATGCAGCGTCAAACCGCACGCATGTCACGCGATGGCTGGCGCGCGTTTCTGCCGTGGTTTGCTTGCCGGATGACGGGCGCAGGCGCGTGGTCGCTTGCCGTCGTGCTGGCCGTGCAATGGGCGTACGGGCAACGCTTCGGCACCGAAGAACGTGCGAGTTTCTTCACGACGATCGCTCCCCTATGGCTCGCGGCATCCATGCTGTGCCTCGCCGCGATCGGCTGGCTGACGATGCGCGTGGCTGCGCGCATGGACGGAAAGCTCGACGCCCGGGCGCGCGCGGAGGTGGGCGAATGATTCCTGCCATCGCCGTGCGACGTCTCGACAAGCGCTTTGGCGCAACGCGCATCCTGCGCGGCGTCGATCTGATGGTCGAGCCGCACGAACGTCACGCGTTGATCGGTCCGAACGGTGCGGGCAAATCGACGCTCTTCAATCTGATCGCGGGCGCGGCGCGACCAAGCGCGGGCCGCATCGAACTGTATGGCGCGGACATTACGCGTCTTGCGCCTGCCGCGATCTGCCGTCGCGGACTCGCACGCAGTTTTCAGACGACGAGTTTCTTCGCCAGGCTCAGCGTGTTGGACAACTTGCGCTGTGCCGCGCAGATCGCGAATCGCGACCGCATGCATTGGTGGCAGCGCTACACCGCGACGCGCGAGGGTGACGAGCACGCCGAGCAGGTGCTGGACGCCGTCGGCCTGGGCGAACGGCGCGACGTGATCGCGGGCACGCTGAGTTATGCGGACCAACGCGCGCTCGATCTTGGACTGGCGCTGGCGAGCGGCGCGCATACGCTGTTGCTCGACGAACCGACGGCGGGCATGAACCGCGCCGAGGCGGCGCGCGCGGTCGAACTGATCCGCGCGGCGACGGCGGGCCGCACGCTGCTGATGGTCGAGCACGACATGGACGTGGTGTTCGGTCTCGCGGATCGCATCAGTGTGCTCGTGCGAGGCGAGGTGATTGCGACGGGCACGCCGGACGCGATTCGCGCTAATCCTGCCGTGCGCGCGGCGTACCTGGGCGATATCGGCGACGCCGAGCGGGGAGGGGGGCGATGAGTCCGTTGCTGGAAATTCGCGATCTGCGCGCGTGGTACGGCGCGAGCCAGGTGCTGCACGGCGTGGATCTGCGTATCGAAGCGGGCGAAGCCGTCGCGCTCGCGGGGCGCAACGGCTCGGGCCGCTCGACGCTGGCGAAGGCGATCATGGGGTTCGTGCGCACCGAGGGCGTGATCCGTTTCGCTGGACAGTCGCTGGAGGGGCGGCGTGCGTTCGAGATCGCGCGGCTCGGAATCGGCTATGTGGCTGAACAGCGCGATGTATTTCCGACACTGACGGTGCATGAGAACCTGCAACTGGGCCTCAAGCCGCGTAACGGCGGACGCGCCGCGCGCTTCACGCTGGACGACGCGCATACGCTTTTTCCCGTGCTGCGAGAACGCGCGCGCACGAAGGCGGGTGCGTTGTCGGGCGGCGAGCAGCAGATGCTTTCGGTGGCGCGTGCGTTGCTGGGCGATCCGGATCTCGTCGTGATCGACGAGCCGACGGAAGGGCTCGCGGGGCAGGTCGTTGGGCAGCTTGCAGCGGCTTTGATGGTGTTGCGGGAGCGTGGTGTTGCGATGCTGTTGATCGAGCAGCGGCTCGTGATCGCTGATCGGGTTGCGAGCCGTGTTGCTGTGATGGGGCATGGGGAGGTTGTGTTTGACGGGGCGATGGCGGTGTTCCGTGCGCGGCCGGATGTGGTGGGTGAGTGGCTAGGGGTGAGTGTTGGCATTCGCGGTTTGGCTTCGTGATTCATGCTCTTTGGGCGTTTGCGTTTGCGCTGGCATCCGCGGTTTTGGGTTTTGCGCTGGCATCCGCGAATTGTTAGCGTGCTTCAGGCGTCGCCCCTGTGCGGGGCGG
>NZ_JAGUUD010000093.1:0-32462 GCF_020177535.1 Paraburkholderia sp. XV
CCGCACAGGGGCGACGCGTGAAGCTAGATAACAAATCGCGGATGCCAGCGCAAAGACAAATCGCGGATGCCAGTGCAAAGACAAAACCCGAATGCCAGCGCAAAGACAAAACCCGAATGCCAGCGCAAAGGAAGGAACATCAAACCAGCGCCGCAGGCAAAAACAACCTAACGAGCAACAAACCTCAAAGTAGCATCAACAATCATCGCGCGATGCCGCGCCCTGAGCCTCGAATGAGAGGGATCGCGCCCAAACGCATTCCCAAACGTATGCCGATTGGCAATCCGATGAAAGCACAACGAACTGATCAACAGATGCAGATCAATCGGATCGATATCATCACGAAAATCCCCTGAAGCAACGCCTCGTGCAAGAAGATCTTCAATAGTGTGAATCACCGTCGCATTACGATTCTTGAAGGTCTTGACCTGCTCGATATACTTCGCGCCGTGAATATTCTCGATCGTCACAAGACGCACGAAATCGCGATGTTTATCATGATAGTCAAACGTAAACTCAACGAGACTACGCAGCCCGTCCACAGGGCTCATATCGCTGACTTTCAGATCCTGTTCGAGCGCGCGAATATCGCCATACACTTTCTCGAGCACGGCCTCGTACAGCCCTTCCTTGCTGCCGAAGTAGTAGTACAGCATGCGCTTCGTGGTATTGGTGCGCTCCGCAATCGCGTCGACACGCGCACCCGTGAGTCCCATTGACGAAAACTCCTGCGTGGCCACCTCGAGGATGTTGCGCTTCGTCTCTTCGGGATCGTATTTGCGCCGTGGTTCGGAGGGTTCGTTCGGGGTCTCGTTATGCTCGGGCGCGATAGCTCGGCTTCCCTTTTTCATTGTGTATTCCGGCGGCGGTGACATTTCATTCTAGCATGCCGGAATCACCAGCCAGCATGGCCTGGCGGCACGCCCGGCTTCATTGCGCGCACGTGCGGCTGCGCCGCCGGAAGGGCGCAACCCGAAGGCTCAGTTCGGGCGCCGCGAACGGTCCGCGAGCGCATCGCGCGTCTGCATCGCCGTGTATGTCAACTGCGCGGCGGCGAGGCCCAGCGCGCCGAACGTGTGCGTCAGACCGAAGGCCGCGAACGCATCGGGCACGGGCCGCTCGCCCGCGATCGCCGCCGCCAGCAGTTCGCCCGACACCGTGGTCGGCGCCATCCCATGTCCGCCGAAACCGACCGCGTACCAGACGCCGTCGGCGCTCTGGCCGATCTGCGGCATCTTGTGCCGCGCGTAGCTCATCAGGCCGCCCCACGCATGGTCGATGCGCACGTCGCGCAACTGCGGATACACCTTCAGCAGATCGCGGCGCAGCAGCCGCGCAATCGCCTCAGGCTCGCGTTCCAGGATCGAGATGCGCCCGCCCCACAGAATGCGCGAGTCGGGCAGCGGACGGTAGTAGTCGAATGCGAAGCGCGTGTCGTAGACGGCGCAACGGCAGTCGATTGCATCGGCGAGCCGCGCGCCGAGCGGCTCGGTCGCCATCACGTAGGTCGCAATCGGCAGCACGGCGCGCTCGACGCGCCGGTACACGTTGCGCGCATAGCCGCCGCCCGCCATCACGACATGCCGGGCGTCGATCGATCCCTGCGCCGTCCCGACGACGTACCCGGCGCCTTGCCTGTGCAGCGACGCGACAGGCGACTGCTCGACGATCCGCACGCCCGCCGCTTCCGCCGCGCGCGCGACACCGAGCACGTACTTCAACGGATGAAAGTGAAACGCATTGCGCTCGAACAACCCGCCGTGATAGCGCGTGGTCTTCAGCCGCACGGCGAGCTCGTCGGCGCCGAGCGGCTCCCATTCGACGCCGAACGCGTCCTTCATCAAACGGCGCTGACTGTCGAGGCGCGACGGATCGTCGAACCAGTTCGCGAGGATCACGCCCGCGTCCGTCGCTTCGCAGGCGATCGCGTAGCGCTGGATGCGCGCGCGCATCAGGTCGACGGCGTCGATCGTCAGCGCGTACAGTTCGCGGGCGCGCTCCGGGCCGAGAATCCTCAGCAGGTCCGCGCAATCGAGACTGTACCCGCCGAACACGAAGCCGCCGTTGCGGCCCGACGCGCCATAGCCGACCTGGTTCGCTTCGACCACGACGACGTCGCGCACGCCGCGCTCGGCCAGTCCGAGCGCAGTAGACAGGCCCGCCAGCCCGCCGCCGACGATGCAGACGTTCGCGCTCAGGTTTCCGGACAGCGCAGGGCGCACGGGCCGCTCGACGGTCGCTTCGTAGTAGCTTTGCATAAGATTCAGGAGGTGGGGGGCGTCACCAGGAATGCGGGACATGCGATGCCTGCAGTGCGCGGCCATGTTACTCAATTTCGCACGGCCGTCGTATTCGGTATTCCAGGGAGGCGGCGCAGGCGGAAGGCGCGTGCGGAGGTTGCATCGGCATCGAAGCGGCGGCCGTCTTTACCCATCCGCGGCGCGAAAGGCGGCGCCATGCGGCAAAAGATGCCGTCCCGTCGCGCCCGCCTGACGGCTGTGTTGCGTGCCGTACTCACCCGATCAAGTCGTTGCGTCACCTGACCCTCACAACCGTTGTTACGGGTTAGACTGACATAGTCGAGGTTAGTGTGGTCAGGCATCTGCAAGGAGACGCCGCCATGAATCGGCCACTACGGTTTCCGCTACGCGCAATCGGCACCACCTCCGCCTGGAAGTGGTTCAAGTGGCTCTTTTTCGCCTCGTTTCTCGTGGCCGTCGCCCTCGGCGTGCGCTTTGTTCAGATCGAAATGGACACGTCGCGGTTGCAGGCGCGCTACTTGTCCGAACTGACGCGCGACGTCGGGTTTACCGTCTCCGAAGGTCCGAGCGACAACATCCGCTTTCCCACCGACGGCCCCTATGACATCCGCCTCGGTTATGCGCTGCTCCCCGCATTCGAACGCCGTCTGAAAGAGCGCGGTTTCTCCGTTGCTTCGCAGGCGCGCGATTCCGAGCGCATGGCATCGCTCGCCGACGACGGCCTGTTCGTTCCCTACGAAGAAAAGGATCAGGCGGGACTGATGCTGTATGACGCCACGGGCACGCGCCTGTTCGGCTCGCAGTTTCCCGCTCGCGTGTATGACGATTTCGAGTCAGTGCCGCCGCTGGTGGTGTCGGCGCTGCTGTTCATCGAAGACCGCCATCTGCTCGACCCCGACCAGCCGAACCGCAATCCCGCCATCGACTGGGGACGCTTCAGCCGCGCGCTGATGGATCAGGGCCTGCGCGTCTTCAATCACAACCAGGCGCAGCCCGGCGGCAGCACGCTTGCCACGCAGATCGAGAAGTTCCGCCATTCGCCCGGCGGCCGCACGGCGACGCCGAAGGAGAAACTGCGGCAGATCGCGTCGGCGTCGGTGCGGGCGTATCTCGACGGCCCGCGCACGATGCCTGCGCGCGAGCAGATCGTCGTGCGCTACCTGAACTCGGTGCCGCTCGCCGCGCAGCCCGGCATCGGCGAGATCAACGGTATCGGCGACGGACTCACGGCGTGGTACGGCCGCGATTTCGCCGAAGTCAACCGCGTGCTGAAAGCGCCGCCCACGCCCGACAATCTCGCCGAGCAGGGCCTCGCGTTCCGTCAGGTGCTGTCGCTGATGATCGCGCAGCGCGGGCCGTCACACTTTCTGCTGCGCAAGAACGACGATCTCAATGCGCTGACGGAAAGCTATCTGCGCCTGTTTGCCGCGAACGGTGTGATTACCCCGCAACTGCGCGACGCCGCGCTCTCGCAACAACTCGTGCTGACGCGCGCGAAGCTTGCGCCGCCCGAAGGCTCGTTCGTCGAGCGCAAGGCGGTGACGTCGCTGCGCACGCACCTGCTGTCGTCGCTTGGTGTGTCGACGCTGTACGACCTCGACCGGCTCGACTTGCGCGTCACATCGACGATGAACAACAAGGTCCAGCAGGACATCAACGACCGCCTTGCCGCTGCGACGACCAAAGAGGGCGCGCAGGCAGCTGGCCTCTATGGCTTCAACATGCTGCAACCGAAGGACGACCCGTCGAAGATCGCCTTCAGCTTCACGCTGTTCGAAAAGCGCGAAGGCGCGAATTTGCTGCGCGTGCAGACGGACAGCGTGAACCGTCCGTTCGATATCAACTCCGGCGCGCGCCTGAATCTCGGTTCGACGGCCAAGCTCCGCACGATCATCACGTATCTGCAGATCATGCAGGACCTGCATGCGCGCTATGGGCAGATGAGCGTGGAAGAACTGCGCGCCGTGAAGCCCGAGCGCGAAGACGCGTTGACCCGCTGGGCTGTCGATTACTTCATGCACACGAAGGACCATTCGCTGGGCGCGATGCTCGATGCGTCGGTCGAGCGCAAGTACTCGGCCAATGCGGGCGAAACCTTCTACACGGGCGGCGGCGCGCAGACCTTCACGAACTTCGAGGCCGACGAGAACTCGCGCATTCTCACCGTGCATCAGGCATTCCAGCATTCGGTGAATCTGGTGTTCGTACGGATGATGCGCGACATCGTCCACTACGAAACGATCAGGACGTCCGGCCCGTCCTCGCAATGGCTCGACGATCCCGCCACGCGCAACCTGTATCTGACGCGCTTCGCCGACCAGGAAAGCCGCGTGTACATGAACCGCTTCTACGCGAAGTATCACGGCAAGACGCAGGATGAGATGCTCGCGATCCTGCTGCGCGGCGTGCGCAAGTCGCCGCCGAAGATCGCGACGGTGCTGCGCAGCGTGCGGCCCGACGCGCCGCAGGCCTGGTTCAACGACCAGATGCGCGCCGCGTTGAAGAACACGCCGAAAGCCAATCCGCCCGACGACGCGCTCGCGAAGCTCTACGAGAAGTACGGCATCGACAAGTTCAATCTGAACGACCGCGCGTACATTTCGAGCGTGCATCCGCTGGAGCTGTGGCTCGTCGACTATCTGCGCGAGCATCCCGACGCGAACGCGAACCAGGTGATGGATGCGAGCCGCGACGTGCGCGCGGATTCGTACAAGTGGCTCTTCAAGACGCGCTATCACGCGACGCAGGACCGGCGCATCCGCCGCATGGTCGAGCAGCATGCTTACGATGCGATCGGCAGGTCGTGGCAGGCGCTCGGCTATCCGTTCTCGCATCTGACGCCGTCGTATGCAGCCGCGATCGGTGCGTCGGGCGACCGGCCCGCCGCGCTCGCGCAACTGATGGGCGTGATCGCGAACAAGGGCAATCAGGCACCGACGCAAAGCCTGACCGAACTCGAGTTCGCCAAGGGCACGCCGTATGAAACGCGTTTCGTGCGCGCGACGCCGCAGCCCACGGAAGCCATCTCGCCGGAGATCGCGCGGGTCGCGCAGACGCTGTTGCGCGACGTGGTCGCGGGCGGCACGGCGCGGCGTCTGGCGGGCGGCATCACGTTTCCGAACGGCAAGACGCTGGAGGTCTACGGCAAGACGGGGACGGGCGATCAGCGCCTGAATATCTACGCGAAGGGACGCAGGCTGATCGAGTCGCGCAAGGTCAATCGCACGGCGACCTTCGTGTTCGCGATCGGCGACCGCTTCTTCGGCACGCTGACGGCTGTCGTGCATGAGCCGTATGCGAAGCGCTACGATTTCACGAGCGCGCTCGCCGTGCAATTGCTGAAGTCCATGGCACCCGAGTTGCAGCCGCTGCTCGACGAACCTGCATCGAAAGACACGCCGAAAGTCGCTGTCACCACGGTGCCGAAGGTTCAATAGCTCACGTCGGTCGCGGGCTTGAGAAAGAGTTCGTGCATCGGCGCGAAGTGCGCGTAGAGCGGCAGGATTGCGCCGCCCATCGCGCGCGCGTCGGAGCCGATCGTGCCTTCGAGCAATTGCGGCCGCACGATGCCTTCCCACTCGAACTTGTCGAGCACGCGCTCCGTGCGGCGAATGATTTCGCGCACCAGTTGCCGGTCCACTTCGCCGTCTATCACCACCGCTTCGAGATCGAGCAGCGCCGCCGCGTTCGTCAATGCGCCCGCAATCGCAGGGCACGCGGTGTCGAGCCATTGCTCGGTGAGCCGCCAGAGATCCGGCGACAACGCGCGGTGATCGTGCGCGGCAGTGGCGGGCGCGCCCGCATCGACGAACAGTTTTTCGAGTACGAAGCCCGATGCCGCGTGCAGCAGCTGTTGCGCAGGCTGACGCGGCTGGCCGCTCATGATGGGTATCGAGCCGACGGCGCCCGCGTTGTCGTGCGGCCCGCCATGCAGGCGTCCGTCGATCACCAGCCCGCCGCCGATGAACGTGCCGAGGAACAGATACAGAAAGTTGTGGATGCCGCGCCCCTGGCCCATCACCAGTTCGGCGGCGCACGCGGCCGTCGTGTCTTTCGCGAACTCGACGGGCAGGCCCGTCATCGACGCGATGCGCGCGCGGATGTCGATGTCGTTCCACGCGTCGAGCGCTTCGCGCGGCGCGCCGAGAAAATCGCGCCAGCCGCCGAGCCACAGCGGCGCCGCCACGCCGACGCCGACCACTTTCTCGCGTCGTGCGCCGAGCGCCTCGTTGATGCGCGCGAGCTTGCTGTCGAGCGCCGGGAACAGCGTGCGCGGATCGGGATACGCGTACTCCTGCACTTCGCGGCAGCACACACGCCCGAGAAAATCCATCGCGAGCACATCGAGGCTGCGCCGTCCGACCTTCACGCCGATCGTATAGGCGCCTTCCGCGCGCAACGCGATGGGCACGGAAGGCTGCCCGATGCGCCCGCGCACGCGCGCCTGCTTTTCGAGCAGGCCGTCGTCGATCAATCGCTCGACGATCATCGACACGGTCTGCATCGACAGACGCGTGAGCCGCCCCACGTCGGCCTTCGGCAGTGGTCCGTGCAAACGGATCGCCTGCAGCACGATGCGTTCGTTGAACTGCCGCATGCCGACCTGGTTCGAGCCGACCGTGCGTTTGAGCGGTGAGCGGGTGCCCGTATCCATCGGCTGTGTCCGGTTACGCGAGTCGGTTCGTCATGCGATGGCCCGCACGTCGGCCTGTTTCGCGCCCGTCATGATCGCGACGGCATCCGACATGTGGATCTCGTTCTTGTTCACGAGCGCCGCGCGCCGTCCGAGCCGCTGAATGTGAATGCGGTCCGCGATCTCGAACACATGTGGCATGTTGTGACTGATCAGAATGACGGGCAGGCCACGGTCGCGCACGCGCCGGATCAACTCCAGCACCATGTTGCCTTCCTTCACGCCGAGTGCCGCGGTCGGTTCGTCGAGAATCACGACGTGCCGCGCGAAGGCCGCGCTGCGCGCCACCGCGACGCCCTGGCGCTGACCGCCCGAGAGCGTTTCGACGGCCTGGCGCATCGAGCGGATGCCGATCTGCAGGTCTTTCATCGCATTGGTCGCTTCTTCGAGCATGCGGCGCTTGTCGATGATCTTGAAGAGCTTGCCGCGCCAGCCAGGCTTCACCAGTTCACGCGCAAGGAACAGGTTCTCCGCGATGCTCATGGCGGGCGCCACGGCGAGATCCTGATAAACCGTTTCGATGCCTTGCTGGCGCGCGTCGAGCGGGCTGCGGAACTTGACGGATTTGCCGTCGAGCAGCAGGTCGCCTTCATCGGGTACGAGCGCGCCGGAGAGCGCCTTGATGAGCGATGACTTGCCCGCGCCGTTATCGCCTATCACGGCCATGATTTCGCCGGGCATCACTTCGAAGTCGCAGCCGTCGAGCGCGGTGACCTGGCCGTAGCGCTTGATGAGACCGCGCGCTTGCAGAACGGGCGTCGCGCCGTTGGAGGAAGAGGGGGTGGTGGACATCACAGGCTCCTTCGAATAACGATCAACGTGCGCCACGGCGCGACAGCTTGTCGGCGGCGACGGCGAGAATCACGAGAATGCCGGTGATCAGCACCTGGTACACCGACGACACACCCATCAAGGTCAAGCCATTGCGGAACACGCCGACAATCAATGCGCCCAGCAGCGTGCCCGCAATCGAGCCGCGCCCGCCGAACAGACTCGTGCCGCCGAGCACGACTGCCGTGATGCTGTCGAGGTTCTCGGTTTGTCCTGCTTGCGGATCGCCGACGCCCGTGCGCGACACGGACAGCAGCGCGGCGATGCCGTAGAGCGCGCCCGCCAGCGTGTACACCGTGATCAGGATGCGTTGCGCGGAAAGACCCATCAGGCGTGCGGCTTCCGGGTTATTGCCGAGCGCGTAGAGGTGACGTCCGGGCACCGTGTCGCGCAATACGAACCATGTCCCGAGATACATCAGCAGTGTGAGCACGGTGCCGTAGGTGACGGTGGCCGGCCCGAGATTGAAGGTGTTGCCGAAGAACATCATCGCGTCGGGCAGATTCGACACGCTCTCCGCGTTCGAATAAAGCTGCGTGGCCGCGAAGGCGATATTCAACGTGCCGAGCGTGACGATGAACGCGGGCAGCTTGATGCGCGTGATCAGCACGCCGTTGAGCAGGCCGAACAGCATGCTCGCGCCGACGCCGCAGGCAATCGCGATGACGGGTGGCACGCCCATCACGACGGCGAATTTCGTCATCACGATCGAGCCGAACGCCATCAACATCCCGCACGACAGATCGATGCCGCCCGTCAGCACGATCAGGGTTTGACCGATGGCGATCACGGCGACCACCATGGTCTGCTGCATGATCAGCGACAGGTTCTGGAACGACAGAAAGCGGTCGCTCTGCGAGATGAAAAAGATGCACGCTAGCACGAGCGCGACGAGCGGCCCGGCTTCGGCAAGCGATGGCAGATGATCCGCAAACCGGCGATGGGTGTGAGCGGGGGCAGTGGGAGTCGACATGATATGTTTCCTTCGAAGCAATGCGTGGCCTGCGCGCGGTACACGTACGCCACGCTCACGCTGGAGAACTTGCGGAAGACGCGCGCCGTGCGCGCCTCCGTGACTGCTCAGTTACTGCGCGTTGACTGCGTGCCTACTTGTTGCCCCAACAGTTATCGAGGCCGAACTTCGTATCCTTGCTGTCGACACCGCCTTGCGGCTTGTCGGTGATCAGCGTGACGCCCGTGTCGTGATAGCCGGAGACCTTCTTGCCCGTCTTCGCGTAGTCGACGCCTGCCTGCACGCCGAGCTCGGCCATCTTCAACGGATACTGCTGCGAGGTCGCGGCAATGGCGCCCGCTTTCACGTTGCGCACGCCTTCACAGCCGCCGTCGATCGACACGATCATCACGCTCTTGTCCTTGCCCGCGGCCTTCAGCGCGCGATACGCGCCGGCTGCGGCCGGTTCGTTGATCGTGTAGACGACATTGATGTCGGGCGCTTTTTGCAGGCAGTTTTCCATCGCCGTCTGGCCCTTTGCCTGGTCGCCGCGCGTGTCCTGGCTGCAGACGATAGCCGGATCGCCTTCCTTCACGCCGAAGCCCTGCAAAAAGCCGTTGTGACGCAGCACGCCGACGGAAACGCCGGGCGCGAGATCGAGCGTCGCGATCTTCGCGGGCTTGCCGCCGAGCGCGGTCTTCGCATACTGGCCGATCAGCACGCCTGCCTTGAAGTTGTCGGTGGCGAACAGGGCGTCGGTGGCGTCCTGCGGGTCGGTCGGCGTATCGAGCGCGATCACCAGCGCGCCTGCCGCGCGTGCCTTCTTGATGCTCGGCACGATCGCCTTCGTGTCGCTCGGCGTGATGAGGATCGCCTTTGCGCCCGCGGTGATCATGTTCTCGATGGCCGTGACCTGCGCCGCGTTGTCGCCGTCGAACTTGCCGGCGGCCGTCAGCAGCTTCGCGCCGTCTTTCTGCGCGGCGGATTCCGCGCCTTGTTTCATCTTGACGAAGAACGGGTTGGTGTCGGTCTTCGTGATCAGGCCGACGACGGGCTGATCGGCCGCGAGACTGGCGCTTGCGCACCATAGCGCAGACGCGGCGACGCACGCAGCGGCGATGCCCTTGACGACGGGTTGCGTGCGAGACGCGCGGCGCAGTTGCCTGCGGGAAATCGGGTTCATGGGACGCTCCTCCGGATGATTGACAACGACGTTGTGATCAGCGGTGATCCAGTTGCTGGCGGTGCGCTGATCGCGCCTTCTTGCGCGTTCACCGGACTTTGGATGCGCCGGAAACGCGGGCCTTACTAAATCAAGTTGTTTTAGTTAGTACAGCAGCGAGCGTCTCGAAAATCAAGGCTGGGTTTTGCTGCGGTGCGGCTGTGGAAAGTCGCGTCAATGCCTGCAACTCCTTGATGGGTAAGGCTTTCGGCTTATATGGAAGGCCTGGGGCGAGAGCGCGGAATTGGGGTAAATCAGGAGTGGGCGAAGCAAGCGATTAACATCTTTTGTTCATCGAATGAGCAAATGATCGACCGACGCGTGATCTCGAAGCCTTCAGGACCGCCACTTGCTGTGGTGATTCCGGGGTCCGGCCGCAATTACGCGAGCGGAGGTTGAACTGAACAGGACGCACAATCGCGCGCTGCATTTCGTCGCGACGCATCCCGCGCGCTTCGCGTTGCAGGTGGTCAAGGCGTTCCGCAAGAACCAGGGGCTGTTGCTCGCGGGCGCGATCGCCTATTACGCGCTGCTTTCCATCGTGCCGCTTTTGATTCTGGTCGCCATCGCGTTCAGCCATTTCGTCGGCGAAAAGCTGCTGCTGGATACGCTTGCCCGTCTTCTCGAATGGCTGGTGCCGGGACAGTCGCGCGCGATCGTCAGGGAGCTTGCGAACTTTCTCGCGCACCGCACGGTGATCGGCTGGTTTCTCGTCGTCACGATGATCTTCTTCAGTTCGCTCGCTTTCACGGTGCTGGAGAATGCGCTGTCCATCATCTTCGTGCATCGCGTTGCGATCCGGCGCAGGCATTTTCTGCTGTCGGCCATCCTGCCTTATCTGTTCAGTCTTTCGCTGGGGATTGGCGTACTGCTCGTGACGCTCGTGTCGAGTAGTCTGCAGGCCGTCGCGAGCGACAGCATCGTGCTGTTCGGTCACACCGTTTCGCTAACGGGCGCGACTCGCATCGTGCTGTATCTGTTCGGTCTTGCCGGCGAGATTTTCGTGCTGACAGCCATCTATCTGGTGATACCCGCGGGACGTACGACGCTGCGGCACGCGCTGTTCGGGGCGGTCGCGGCCGCTGTGCTGTGGGAAGTCACGCGGCGGGTGCTGGTGTGGTACTTCGCGACGTTATCGCAAGTGAGTGTCGTGTATGGATCGCTGACGACGGCCATCGTCGTGCTGTTCAGCCTCGAAGCGCTGGCGACGCTGATGCTGTTCGGCGCGCAATTGATCGCCGAATACGAGCGGCTCAATGCCGGTCCGGTAGAGCCTGCCGCGCAGCCACTAGTCACGGGTTGACACAGTCGCATCGAAACTGGCGCGAGGCGGTTAACGGCAAGGCGCACGAGAACTTTAGTGCCATTTGAATCGATGTTCTATTGCGTCTTTTAATCCCCAGAAGAATGCGCGGTGGTCACAGCTTCGTCATGACCTGCCGACAATAATCCCGTCGCCCGTCAAATCGACACATTCAGAGCGGGCAGCACTGCTTCCTGGCAGTGACAGACCACGGGGAATACCACATGACCATCCGTCACCGCATCACTCTACTGGTGGTGTCGATGCTGGTCGCCTTGTCGGCGATCGGTGGATACGCTGTCTATCGGACTCGCGGCAGTGCCGCAGACGTCCGGCAAGTGACGCAGGGCGTCGTGCCGAGCGCGCTGGCTTCGGCCGATCTCGTTTCGCAGCTCAAGGACGTGCAGCTCGCGACGATGACGCTCGTCTATTCGCCCGACGCGAACATGGTCGAACAGGCGCAAAAAGAACTCGCGGCGAAAGAGAAATCGCTGCGCGAAGCACTCGACGTGCAGGCCAAAGCAGCCGCGAGCCACGCGCAGGAAGGGCTCGTCACGCAGGCGCGCGACAGCCTCGCCAACTACTTTTCGGCCATCAACGACACCGCGAAAATGAAGGCGGAAGGCAAGAACGATCTCGCGCAAGCCTATCTGTTCGCGAACGTCGCACAGTACCGCGACGAACTCGAAGGCATCGTCGAAACGTTGCGCATCGAAAAGAACCGCCAGAAAGACGACGCTATCGAGGCGCTGAATACGGGCCTCGCGACGACTACGACGGCGATTGGCAGTGCGTCGGGCGCGGCGATTCTGGTACTGATCGCCATTGGCCTGCTGCTATACCGGCAGATCACGCGGCCGCTCTCTCGCATGCAGGAGATGATGAGCGAGATCGCATCGAGCCAGGACTTCACGCGCCGCGTGCCTGTGGGCCGCATGGATGAGATCGGTCATTCGATCGTCGCGTTCAACGGCATGATCGAAAAGATCCAGCAAAGCTCCGCGCAACTGAAGCAGAAGACGGCCGATATTCAGGCCATGTTGCAGAACATGCAGCAGGGCATTCTGACGGTTGTCGAAGACGCGAAGATTCACTCGGAGTACTCGGCCTATCTGGAAGAGATCTTCGAAACGAAGGATATCGCCGGGCGTGCGCTGATGGACCTCGTATTCGGCGACAGCGAGTTGGGCTCGGATACCGCGTCGCAAGTCGAAGCGGCCGTGCTGGCGTGCATCGGCGAAGACAGCATCAATTTCGAGTTCAACCAGCATCTGCTCGTCAATGAATTGACGCGCAAGATGCCTGATGGCCGCGTGAAGACGCTCGATCTGAGCTGGTCCGCGATCACCGACGAGAGCGACACGGTCATGCGCCTGATGCTGTGCGTGCGAGACGTAACCGAGTTGCGCCAGCTTGCCGCCGAAGCGGGCGAACAGAAGCGCCGCCTCGAAATGATCGGCGAAATTCTCGCGGTGAGCGAGGAGAAGTTCCACCATTTCGTTGATAGTGCTACGGGCTTCATCAACGAGAACGAACGCATCATCCGTCAGCATGCGCAGGTCAACGAGCCGGCTGTCGCCGAGCTGTTCCGCAACATGCATACGATCAAGGGCAATGCGCGGACCTACAGCCTGCAGCATCTGACCAGCATCGTGCACGAAACCGAGCAGCGTTACGACGCACTGCGCCAACCCGAGGCCGCGCATGAGTGGGATCAGGAGCAACTCATTGCCGAACTGGCGCGGGTGAAAGAGGCGTTGCAGCACTACGCGACGATCAATGAAGTGAGCCTCGGCAGACGCAAGGCGGGCCGGGTCGGCAGCGCCGAACGTTATCTGATGGTCGATCGCGAGCATATCCAGGAAAGCCTGCGCCTGCTCGATGCGGCGAACCCGGCCGACACACTCGCGCTGCTGTCGGCGCGCGATGCGGTGCGCAGAACCTTGCGCCTGCTCGGCACGGAGAAAGTCGAAGAGGCGCTCGCCGGCGTGCTGCATTCGTTGCCCTCGCTGGCCGCCGAGCTTGGCAAGGCTGCGCCCGCCGTGCGTATCGACGACAACGGCTATCGCGTTCGCACGCAAGCGGGCAGCATGCTCAAGAACGTGTTCATGCACCTGCTGCGCAATTCCGTCGATCACGGCATCGAGCCCCCCGCGCAGCGTGCCGCGCTCGGCAAGCCGGAAGCGGGCGTGATCGATATCGAAGTGGGCGTTGCCGAAGGCGCGTTGCAGATCACGTTGAGCGACGATGGACGCGGTCTCGCGCTGTCGCGCATTCGCGGTATCGCGGCTGATCGCGGCTGGCTTCAGCCCGATTCGCAGTTGAGCGACGAAGCGGTGGCGGAATTCATCTTCCGTCCGGGCTTCTCGACTGCGCAGAACGTGACGGAAGTGTCGGGCCGCGGTGTCGGCATGGATGCCGTGCGCGATTTCATCCGGCGCGAGGGCGGGCGCATCGAGTTGCGCTTCACCGACGATCGCGGGGGCGCCGACTTCCGCCAGTTCCAGACAATCGTCTATCTGCCGGAGAGCTGCGCTGTCGATAGCGTCGGCACGTCGATGCACGACGCCGCGCAAACAGTGAGCTCGATTCAGGCAAATGCACATTCCGAATAGCGCGACGGGGATACCTTGTGGTTGATCAGTATGTGATTGCGGCTGCTCTCGCGGGCGTCGCGTGGGGCGCACTGGCAGGTTTGTTCGTGCATCGGTGGTGGTACAGGAGGCGGGCGGCTGCGCAACAGCTGACCGCGCTCGACTCGCAGAACACCGTGCTCGTGCAGGCCGAAGCGCGCCATGCCGCCGAGGTCCGGCAGCACGAGCAGCAGGCGCGCGAACTGCACGCGCTCGTCGATACGCTGCGCAGCGATCTCGCGCAACAATCGGTGTCGGCAGACGAAGCGCGCGAAGCACTGAGCGCGCTGCATCTGCAAAAGGACGAATGGCTCCAGCAGGCGACGCGCCTTTCCACGGAAGCGGGGCGCCTGCGCCATCTGTCCGCGACGTTCGAGCGCTGGCACGAGCAGATGATTTCGCTGATGGCGCAGAACCACGACATGCACGCGAAGAACGATGAGCTGTCGTCGATCGTGCGTCACGTGCTGATCGTGTCGCTGAATGCGTCGATCGAAGCGGCGCGCGCGGGCGCGGCGGGGCGCGGCTTCTCGATCGTCGCAAGCGAAGTGCGCGCCCTCGCGGCGCGCTCGCAGGAACTGTCGAAGAGCTATCACGACAGCCTGAACCGCAATGACCTGATCACGACGGCGACGTTTCAGGACATTCAGGCGGGCGGCAAGATGATTGCGGCCTCGCTGGCGAGCGTCGAGGCGCTTGCCGGTCAGATTCAATCCCGGTTAGAGCAGGCGACGACGTGATCAGTCAGCAAGCGAAAGAGAGTATCGAGCGGATCTTTTTACATTCCGCGCGCACCCGTTTGCCTGGCGATTCCAGCGACGCATGCGAAATCACGGCACTCGACGCGCAGCAGGCCAATACCTTGCTGGCGAGCCATATCGTCGTTCTGACCATTTCATCGATCGCATTCCGCTTTCTGCTCGTACTGCATTTCAACGATGACGAGGCGACGCGCGACTACTATCTGCGCGACGCGGAAGAGCGCTCATTGGCGGAAGCGCTAATGGAAGTCGGTAATCTGTGTTGCGGCGCGATCAATCAGCAATTGGTCGAGTTCTTTCCAGATCTCGGGATGTCGACGCCTTATCAGCTGAATGGCGCTTGCTTGCCGCATCTGACGGAGTTGAAGCCAGGCCATCTCGCGACTTTTCGCGTGAGCATCGGCGCAAACGTACAACTGGGCGCGACGCTGTGCATGTGCGCGAGTTCGCCCGTCGACTTCGTCGCGTATGTCAACGAAGCTGAGGAGAGCACGGGTGAACTCGAACTCTTTTGAATGCTTTTGAGTAGCGCAGAGAGCACATTTTCAATCAATGCGCCGCATGAAAGGCGCTATGGGGTAATTAATGGCGAAGGTTCTGGTAGTGGACGATTCGAGCACGGTGCGCGACGAGGTCGCAGGTTTTCTGAGGAAGAATGGTCTCGATGTCGACACGGCGGTGGACGGCAAGGACGGGCTCGCGAAGCTGAAGGCGTCGCCCGGCATCCGTCTCGTGGTCAGCGACGTCAACATGCCGAATATGGACGGCCTGACGATGGCCGAAAAGATTCGCGGCGAACTGGCCAATGCGAGCGTCAACATCATCATGCTGACGACGGAAAGCAGCCCTGCAATGAAAGAGCGCGGCAAGGCGGCGGGCGTGAAAGGCTGGATTGTGAAGCCGTTCAAGGGCGATGCAGTGCTCGACACGTTACGCAAGCTGGCCAGCTGACGGCTTTGCGCGGCATGGACGGGCGGCCAGGCCGGGGGCGCGCAGGGCGCTTCATGCCGCGCGGATTGTAGCAATTCCTTGAAAGATCTATTCAAGCGTCACGTATTTATCGGCGGCGGTCGCGCTTCTACACTCTGTTCAACGGTTGCAGAACATCTGTTCTCGCGCAACCCAACAGAGAGATCCGGAGGTAGTCGCCATGAAATCGCTCGGTCAATTCGTTATCGTCGCCGCTCTTGTCAGCGCCCCTCTGGCTGCATTCGCGCAGAGCAATCAAGCCGTGACGCGCGCACAGGTGCGCGAAGAACTCGTGCAATTGCATAACGTCGGTTACAGCCCGCTCGACGATCGCAACAGCTATCCCACGCATATTCAGGCTGCTGAAGCACGTCTGGCCGCAGAACAGGCTGCGTCGGCCCAGCAAAGCGGATTGGGTGGCGTGCCGAATGGCGTATCGGACGCCGGCGTGCGCGCCGATGCGAATGGCATCACGTTCTCGCACCATTAACAGTTGTTGGCGGGACGGCGCATGCAGATTTGCTGACTGCCGCCAGTTCTGAGTCCACCACGAGGCCGAAGCCTGTCATGTACTGGCTTCGGCCTTTTCACATTCACTATTCACTCCGGGCGCCTGGTATTGAGGCAAATTGGAAAAAAGAAGTAGTGAATGTGAATTTATTGCGTGCTGCATCGAATCAGTCCCATTGTTCGGTCGAAGCGCAACGCCCTAATTCCGAGTGGCGTGTCAGCGCTTTCGGACGTGGGGTTTTAAAAGTCTTATGGATAGCGTGAGTAATTGGACAGTCAACATCGATGCAAGCCAATTGACATTTGTCGTACACCAGATGAATCCTGGCAATTGGGGCCTCGATTGGACACTCTCGGACAATCAGGCAGTACAACGTCGCGCGCGTGTCTTTTCATGTAATAGATGAACTCTAGCCATATATGACCGGTCCATGGCATAGTGCCGGTATCTTCAATCAGGAGTTTCAATATGGCTACACTCGAGGCACTTCAGGCAAAGATAAAAAAGCTTCAGGCCCAGGCGGAAGCCATTGCGTCGAAAAAGTCGACGGCGGCGCTCGAAGGTATTCGCGCACTGATGGCAAAGCACAATCTGACCACGGCTGATATCGACGCGCATCTGGGAGGCAAAAAGCGTGGCCGTCCTTCGCTGAAGTCGGCAGGCGTGCAAAACAAAGGCGTAGCCAAATACGCCAATCCGAAAACGGGTGCAACCTGGACGGGGCATGGCCGTGCGCCTGCGTGGATCGCCACCGTGAAAGACCGTTCGAAGTACCTGGTGGCGGGTGCATCCGCCCCGGCCGCGACGCGCGTCGCCGTGAAGCACGGCACGGGCAATGGCCAGCCAAAGGGACCGCAGCCGGCGAAATATCGTCACCCCGAAACGGGCGCGACATGGAGCGGCCGTGGCCCTGCACCGGCATGGCTGGCTGGCGAAAAGGACCGTAGCAAGTTCCTGGTCGACGGTGCAAAAGCGGCGGGTATGAATGGCGTTGCGCGAAAGAAGGTTGGCGCCAAAAAGGCCGGAAGAAAAACGCGCGCGTAAGAGCGGCGAGAAGAATCAGAAAGGGGCGAGACGGCGTTCTCGCTTCTTTGTCGGCAAAAGAACCTTTGCCTGGTGGCGAAGCCGGTATGCTTTTGCCGAACCGCATTTTCCGACCTGCATTTGCCGACTTTATTGGCGAATGCGCAAGGCCGGCTGCACTGCATTTTTTTATGCGCGAGCCATTTCGCGCTCAATGGTTCATAGACAGGTGCCGCCCGATTCCGGCGGCACAGCGCGCGCCGTCCTTGCTTGCCGGCGCGCGCTCGCTTCTCAATGGGCCTAGTGAAAGTCGAGCGTCTCGAGTTCGACCGACTGCCCCCCGTTTCGTTGCAGCACGCGGCGCGCTGCGTCCTCGATTGTCTTGCGATTACCCTCGAATGTCGTGATCAGATCGTGCGACGACGTACCTGTATTGCCGAAGTGGCTGTTCAGGGCGTCGATTGATACGCTGCACCATACCTCTTTTCCTTCGACGGTCGCTTCGAATGCGACTCGCGATGCGGCCACGACGTGCCGGCGGCTGGTGAATTCGATGGTCATTTGATTTCTCCGTGAGTGCCAGATGAAATTCACGAACGCTCGCTAGCGCCGGCTTCCCGGCGGATGTTTTCGCGGTCCAGGGCCAGGCGGCGCGAGATGAGGCGCTCGCTTCGGTGCTGCGCAGCAAGGAACGATCCAGTCCAACTTGTAACCAACCGCTGGGGGCGAGGAACGCCGGGAATCGGGATCGTTCTCACATGATAGGCCGTGAAAGGCGCAAAAGCGGGGAAACTACTGATCCGGCGCGCCCGTCATCTGTGCGATGAGCTTTTTCGTCGCGGGCGATTGTTCGAATTTGCGGAAAACGGCCGCAACCTCGGATGCGATCGGCTCGCCTGCCAGCGTCTTGAAGACGACATTGGGGAGATTGACGACCCGCGTCAGCACATTTGGCACGATGGCGACACCCACGCCCACGGAAACCTGGGTCAGCACGGCCAGCAGCGTGCCGGGCGCGCTGACGATGCGCGGGTTGAACCGGCCGCGCCGGGCGACTTCCCGCGTGCCCCGTTCCTGCTCCGGCACGACGAAACTCTCGCCCGCCAGCGCGCGCGCCTTGATCGGCCCTGCGGCAGCCGCCAGCGGATGCTCTGCAGGCAGCGCCGCGCAAAACGCGTCGCGTACCAGCACGTGCGCGCGCAGCGACGGCGGCAGATCCACTGGCAAGCGCACGAACGCGACGTCGACGCGGCCTTCCTCCAGCAGCGCGGGCAGTTCGCCCATCGGGTACTCGGCGGCTTGCACCAACACGTGCGGCCTGGCTTTACGGAACGCGCGCAATTGCTTCTGCAAGATGCCCGAAAAAGCCGCCGAGCCGACATAGCCGATATGAATACGCCCCAGCTCGCCGCGCCCGGCGCGCTGGCCGACATGCAACGCCCGCTCGAACTGCGCGACGGTCTCGCGTGCTTCGGCGAGAAACGCTTCGCCGGCGGGCGTCAGCACAACCGAGCGCCGCGTGCGGCGAAACAGCTGTGCCTGCAACGCGCGCTCCATCTCCTGAATCTGCACAGTGAGCGTAGGCGGCGCGATGCCGAGTGCTTCTGCGGCCTGCGCGAAATGCAGTCGCTCGGCGACGGCGATGAAATAACGCAGATGCCTCAGCTCCATAACGCGACCATTCCCTGTATTAGGTAAAACCTAATTATATTGAACACGATGGGCAATGAACGGAATAGAGAAAGCTGGTGGAATACAGCCTTCCTTTCCGCAAGTTCTCCGCCGGGTCCGTCCGATGAGTTCGATTACCGCCTCCCGTTCCGTCTCTCGCGGCACGCCGCTGCTGCTCATCGCCTCGATGGGTTGCGCGATGACGGTGCTCGACACCAACGTGGTCGGCATCGTTCTGCCCACTATCGCGCGAGATCTCAACGCTTCTTTTGCCGATATCGAATGGGTGATCAGCGCGTATGTGTTGTGCTTCGCGGCGCTGCTTTTGCCCGCCGGCTCGCTTGCTGACCGCTTCGGGCGCAAGCGCGTATTTCTGACGGGCATAGCGCTGTTCGCGGCCGCGTCGCTCGCCTGCGGCCTTGCGCCGACGGCCGGGCTGCTGTATATCGCGCGAGCTGCGCAAGGCGTCGGCGCGGCCTTCCTGCTCGCACCGGCGCTCGCCATCATCGGCCACGCGTTTCATGACGAGCGCGAACGCGCGCGCGCCTGGGCGGTGTGGGGCGGCATCATGGGGCTGACGATGGTCCTCTCGCCGCTGATCGGCGGTGTGATCAGCGCGTGGCTCGGCTGGCGCTGGGCATTCGCGATCAACGTGCCGATCTGCGCGCTGCTGGCGACGGGCGTCGTGCGGATCGTCGACGAATCGCGCGATCCGACGCCGCGATCGCTCGATCTGCCCGGTATCGCGCTGTTCGCCGCGGCGATGTTCTCGCTGACGTGGGCGCTGATTCTTGGACCTGAGCGCGGATGGCTGAGCATGCAGGCGCTGTCCCGCGCGTGTGCCGGCGTGATCCTTTTCGCGTTGTTCGTGTGGGTGGAGAGCAGGCGCGCACATCCGATGCTCGATCTGGCGCTGTTCCGCTCGCTGCCGTTCGTCGGCGCGATCGTCGCGATGTTTGCTTACGCGTCGTCGGCGCAGGTCATGGCTTCGCTATTGCCGTTGTTTTTGCAAAACGCGCGTGGAGAAAGCGCGCTGCTCGCGGGCGCGGGCATGCTGCCGTTCGCGCTGGCGATGCTGATCTTGCCTCAGCTAGGTCGCAAGCTCGCGGCGTTCCTGGACTCGCGCCAGATTCTCACGCTCGGTCTTGCGGTGGTGGCATGCGGCAATCTCGCGATGATGGTCGCCGCACGCAGCGCCAGTCACGCATGGTTGATCGGCGCGATGGCGTTGCTCGGCAGCGGCGGTGGCCTGCTGAACGGCGAGACGCAGAAGGCAATCATGGGCACGGTGCCGCGCGAGCGCGCGGGCATGGCGTCCGGCATCAGCACGACCTCGCGCTTCACGGGCATTCTGCTCGGCTTCTCGGGGCTGGGTGCCGTGCTGGCAGAAGGCGTGCGTTCCGCGCTGACGGCGCAGATGACACAGGCGCATGTACCCGTCATGCAAGGTTTTATCGAGCGCGTGATGGCGGGAGACTTCTCGCGTGCGTTCGCGCTTTATCCGCCGGCATCGTTGGATGTACTCGTTCATATCGCACGGTCGAGTTATGGCGAAGGCTTTGCGCGCGCGTTTGCGGGCGCATCGATCGTGGCGGCCTTGTCTGCGGCGATCGTATTCGTGTCGATGCGGAACAGGAAGTGTTGATGTCAGTTGATTGCGCAGGCGTGTACCGATTAGTATAAAAAGCTCCGTGCCATGAGCGTGCCGCCACGCGCAATTTTCAATGAACCGATATGAAGCACTCGCCAAAACGATGGCGGCCGAAATACGCTCGGGCAGTCTTGCTGTCGGCGCGCGCATGCCTTCGCTGCGGCAGGTCATTGCGCAGCATGGCGTGAGTCAATCGACGGCGTTTCGTGCGTACTATCTGCTGGAGGAGTGGGGCCTCATTCGCGCGCAGGAGCGCTCCGGCTATTATGTCGCGCCGGGCGCAGCCGTTCGCGACACGCGGGAAGCGACCGCCAGGCGCGCCCTCACCGAGTCCGCGAAGGTCGATATCAGCGAACTGGTCTTCAGCGTGCTCGAAGCGGCAAAGCATACGGGTGTCGTACCGCTCGGCTCGGCGTTTCCTTCACCGATGCTGTTTCCGCTACAACGTCTTTCCAAATCGCTGGCCCAAACGTCGCGGACAATGAACCCGTGGAGCACCGTCGTCGATTTGCCGCCGGGCAACGAGGCTTTGCGCCAGCAGATTGCGCTGCGCTATCTCGGCATGGGACTGTCGCAACCGCTCGATGAGATCGTTGTCACGAATGGCGCGCTCGAAGCACTGAATCTTTGCCTGATGGCCGTGACGCGTCCCGGCGATGTCGTGGCCGTCGAATCGCCCGGCTTCTATGCGGCGCTTCAGGCTATTGAGCGACTCGATCTGCGCGCAGTTGAAATACCCGTGGATCCGCGCACTGGCCTCGACCTGGACGCGCTTGCGCAAGCGCTGGAGAAGCAGCCCATTCGCGCATGCTGGTTCATGACGAACTACCAGAACCCGACGGGCGCGACGATGCCGGTGGAAAAGAAAAAGGCGCTCGTCGAACTGCTCGCGCGGCACGACGTGCCGCTGATCGAAGACGACGTATATGGCGAGCTGCATTTCCAGGCGGATTATCCATTGCCCGCCATTGCCTTCGACCGGAAAGGACTCGTGATGCATTGCAGTTCTTTCTCGAAGACGCTCGCGCCGGGATACCGGATTGGCTGGGCGGCGGCCGGGAAGTTTGCGGAGAAAGTACAGCGGGCCAAATTGATGACGACATTATCGGCGAGCATTCCCGTGCAGGCGGGTATCGCCGACTATCTTCAGCATGGCGGATACGACCGGCATCTGCGAAAACTTCGTGCTGCGTTGCGCGCGCAACTCGATGCCATGAATCTCGCGCTGCGCCGCGCGATGCCGAAAGGCGTGACGTGGACGTGTCCTTCAGGCGGCTATTTCGTGTGGCTCGAATTGCCCGGGCACGTCGATGCATTGGCGCTGCACAGGCAGGCGATCGAACAGGGCGTGAGCGTGGCGCCTGGGCCGATCTTTTCCGCGTCGCGCAACTTTCGGAACTGCGTGCGGCTGAACTTCGGGCATCCATGGAATGCCGATATCGAACGCGCCGTGCATGTGCTTGGCGGGTTGATCGCACAAGCCACTTGAGCGGACAGCGCGAGCGTCAATGCGCGATCGTGACGGCGATTCGGGCGAACGCAAAGAGAAGCCCGCCGAAGCACAGCGCGAGCACGACGGCCATCACGGGCAGCAACGGCAGCTTGACGGTAGCAAGATCGGCTTCGTGCGCAGCGCCACGCCGCACGCCGAAGAAACTCCACAGCACCATGCGCATCATGTTCAGCAAGCCCATTTCAGTTCTCCCGCCAGTTGCGTCAGTCACGCGTTTTCATGGGTCTATCGTAGGCGGGCGAGGGCATTGGCATAAGAAGCAGTTGAGCGCTTTTTCTGCGTAGCAGCGGTGCGGCAGGCTGTCGCACCGGATATCGCTGTCGGGAAATATGACCTGCGGCTGGTTCAACCAGGTAAAGTTTTCAATCGACTCCATCCGCCGCTTTCCTTGTCAGATGCAGGAACGCCTATTGCGCGCCTTCATGCGCTCACTTTCATAGGAGGCAAATATGGGCTCGATCAATCCGCAAACGCGCAGAACGGGTGGTGCCGATATTGTCGGCGGCGGCGTCGGTGAAGGTCCGGGACCGGAGGTGATGGCAGCCTCGACGCTCGACGGAACGAAGGTGTATTCGTCAGATGGAGAACATGTCGGCAAGATTTCCGACATCATGCTCGACGTGCGCAGCGGACGCATTGCATATGCCGTGCTGTCCGAAGGTGGCTTTCTCGGCATGGGCGCCACGCTGCACGCGATTCCGTGGAGCGCCCTGACGCTCGACACCGATCAGAAGTGCTTTCACGTCGATATCAGCGCGCAGATGTTGAAAGACGAACCGGGCTTCGACAAGGATCACTGGCCGAGCATGGCCGATCCCACATGGGGCGAATCGCTGCATACGTATTACAACCGCGACCCATACTGGAACTCGCGCCGCGACTACGTCGACCCCGACGTGCCGCCGACCGCGCATTGAAGTGAGGCGTTAAAGCTTGCCAGGCGCGCTAATGCGAAGCCGCGCATACCCATCTATGCGCGGCTTCGCTGCACATGCCATTCAGACCTTGACGGCAGAAGCGTCGTAAATCTCGTCGATGGCTTCAGCCAGCTTCGCGTTGAATTCGCTGTCGCTCATCTGTTTTTTCAGGTCATTGATGAGCGCGCGCGAAAAGCTCGCGATCATGCCGTGATTCTTTGCGAGCAGCTTGCACGCTTCGGTGCGCGTATAACCGCCCGATAGCGCCACGACGCGCAATACCCGTGGATGATCGATCAGCGGCTTGTAGAAATCGGCGACGTCGGGAATGGTCAGCTTGAGCATCACCTGTTTGTCGGCGGGCAGTGCGTCGAGGCCTTTGATGATCTCGTCGCGCAGCGTCTTCTCGGCGCCCGCTTTATCGGGTGTCTTGATCGATACCTCGGGTTCGAGGATAGGCATGAGGCCAGCCGCGTCGATCTGCGCACCGTACTCGAACTGTTGCTTGACGACGGCGGCAATACCCGCAGGCGAGTTCTGCTCGATGACTGAGCGCATCTTGGTGCCGAAGATGCCGAGTTTGCCGGCGCGCGCGAGCAATGCGTCGAGTCCGGGGATCGGCTTCATCAGACGCACGCCGTCGCTTTCCGCTTCGAGTCCCTTGTCGACCTTGAGGAACGGCACGACGCCGCGGTCTTCCCAGAGAAACGAAGGCACCGGCTTGCCTTGCGCCTGCCCGTCCATCGTGGCTTCGAAGAGAATGGCCGCGATGACCTTGTCGCCCGAGAATGCGGGCGCGGTGATGATACGCACGCGCATTTCGTGGATCAGTTTGAACATTTCGGCGTCGCCGTTATAGGCGTTGTCTTCGATGCCGTACTGCCGTAATGCGCCAGGCGTGGAGCCGCCGCTCTGGTCGAGCGCGGCGATGAAACCCGCCTTATCAGAAATCTGCGCCAACATTTTTTCATTTGCCACGGACGTTTCCCTCCTTGAACAACTGATGAGTGACCATGTGTTTCCGACCCGACAAGTGTAAGGCATTGCGGCGCACGCTCCTACATGGCGGGAAAGGCGGCCAATCGAACAGACAAGCGAAGAACGTTCCAGCTGCGCTGGCGGAGTGCGTTTCGGGCGCGGCGCTGCAGGCCGCGACTCGCTACGGCTCGCTGCGTGGCCGGCCGCGGATGAACAACTCCATGAAACCCGTGTGCGGATCGGCTTCGCGCGAGAACGCATGATCGGGCAGCAACGCGAGCAGAATTTCAACGGTCGTTCGTACGACGCAGCCGCGCGCCACATGCCCGCCGAACACTCGCCCGTCGGCGTCGGAAACCGACATGTGCAGATGCGCGCCGTCTGGCGCAACGGAACCGGCGAGCGTCAGGATTTCCAGGTCGCCGCACAGTTCAGTCGGCTGGTCGATTCCGGCGTATCGCAACTGCGCGACGCTCAGGCTGCCGATACCCTGAACCACGAACGCGGCTGTCGCGCCGAGCCGGCGCACCGTGTCTTCCAGCGCGTCGCGAAGATCCTGGCCGGGGCGCAGGCGAAGAGGATGAGCGTGCATCAGTGGTCTTCCATGGGTCGTTGCGACATCTCGGCGGCGCGCGTCGATCCTCATTGGCGCGGTCACGCCGCTAACATACAGTACCAGTAAGAACGGCGGACCGGCCGCAATCCCGTGCGCGGCTGCGAAGCCAACACCCTCATCATTCGGACCGCGTCCGTACGGCGGGAAGGCGATGAAAGCGCTACTGCGAGCAGTCGTCATGGTGGCCTGCGTGGCGGCCGTGATCGGCGTGCTGTTCATTCCGCTGCCGCGCGTATTCGATCTGTCGACGCGCATCGTCACCGTCATGCCGATCGATCGGGACAGCTCGACTGTGTTCGACTACGTGACGACGCCCGCGCATTGGCCTGCGTGGCATCCGTCTTCGCTTTCCGTGACGGGCCCGACGGATCATTCGCTCGGTATCGGCGAGCGGACCACGGAAGAATTTCGCGTCGCCGGGCGGCGCGGGGAGGTCGTGTGGACGGTGGTCGAACGCAAACGCCCGGAGAAATGGACGATCGACGGCACGATCCAGGGCCGCCCAGCCGGCACGGTCAGCTACGCGCTGACGGCTGAGGCGAACCGCAAAGACGGCAAGGACGTCACGCAGTTCGAGCGCACTTTCACGTACCGCTCGCCGACACTCTGGTTCGCGCTGCTGAACGCGGCATTGCTGCGCGCGAAGATTCAGGCCGAGTCGGACGAAGCCGTCGACCGGCTCAAGGAGATCCTCGAAAAGCCATAGCGTCAGTCGTCACGCGAGGTTCTGCGATCGCATGGATTCTCTATGAGATGCAACGTGACATATGGCTCAAACGATTGCGATGTATGCTTGACGAAGCGCGCAGGCGTTAAGCTGATTCGCTCGTGCGCAAAGTTTTCGTCAGACGGAAACGCTGCGATGCGCGTCGTGCAAGCGCACGCGAAACTGCGTGACAAAGCCGCTGTCTGACAGCAAGGTCGACTGCACGATGGCCTTCAAAATGCGAACATGTCGCACGTTTTTTTATCGGCAATGTTGTGCAGGCCGCGCTCACCGGCCGTACAAACGTTTGCATCGGCAGGCTTCAAGGGTTCGCCCGAACTGATCGATGCGGAATGGAGTGAGATAGTTTGTATGCGGGAATAGGGGTGGCGGCTTCATGAAGGCAACACGAAACACAGGTATATCGCAGTTCACGAGAGGCTGAACATGGAACAGTCCTTAAGCAACTTCGCCCTTTCGACCAACGGCCAAGCCGTGACTTTCGATATCGTCGTGCAAAAGCGCGCGATAGGCTGCGCGATTACGCGCGATGCGCTCGAGCAGCACTTCTGGCTGGAGCGCGGAGCAGACGAGTCGCACCTCACAAAGGCGTTCGGCAACGGCCAGCGCCGCATCGCCGCCGTCGCCGAGCGCAAGGCGCTCGCGAAGGGCGCGACGCATGTGTTGATTACCGCAGACGATTTCGAATACCGCTAAAGACCGCCTGTATTTAGCTATTTAGCTTTACCGTGCGCCGCCGCGCATGAGCCTCTGACCATGTAAAATCGCGTGCGCTGCGCGAGAGCCGCGCACATCAGCTGCTTGGCTCGGGCTTCTCGCCACGAGCCTGTCATCTTTCCGCCCCGTTCACCTTTGTGCCCGCCGCACGCTTTCTGGCTTGCGGCGTCCATGCACGGCATGTCCGTCGTGCACAGCAAGGGTGCACTGCGATCCGTTCAGCCGTGCCTATGCGTCGCGGCACGCGAGCGAGATTCGCATCGATCGCGCATTTTCATGCGGTTCGATCCGCATCGCGATGCCGGCCAACGTGACGCTCGATTGCCGACATCTGCATTGTGCGGATCATTCGGCGATTGCGGCACTGGAAGCACTGCACGCGCGCTATGCAAAGCTCGGCAAACGCCTGCGCCTGACCAATCTCCCGGTGCGCAACCGGCGTCTGTTGCAGCGGGCCGATGCTGGTGTGGTGATGCGGCAGGAAGGCAACTGACGCCTGCCTGCCGATGCGCGGCTACAATGCGAGCCTGGCCTGCACCCGAAGTCGCGGCAGGCCTTCGACACAGGAGACAGAACAATGACAACGCAAGACCAGGCGGGCATCCCGCAGCCTGGGGCCACGCAGACGAGTGCGCCCGCATCGTCGCATTCCGCCGTCGACGCCGGCACCATCAGCGCGCGGCTCGACCGCTTGCCCGCGACGCGCTCGGTATGGAAGCTCGTCGTGATGCTGAGTCTCGGCTTTTTCTTCGAGCTTTACGATCTGCTCTATACGGGCTACGTCGCGCCCGGCATCGTCAAGAGCGGCATCCTCACATCGACCACGCAAGGCCTGTTCGGCACGACGGGGATCGCGAGCTTCATCGCGACGCTGTTTCTCGGGCTCTTCATCGGCACGATTGCGTGCGGCTTTCTTGCGGACCGCTTCGGCCGCCGCGCGATCTTCACGTATTCGCTGCTGTGGTACACGGTCGCTAACGTCATCATGGCGTTTCAGGAAACAGCCACCGGGCTCAACTTCTGGCGCTTCATGGCGGGCCTTGGAATCGGCGTCGAACTGGTGACGATTGGCACCTACATCTCGGAGCTGGTCCCGAAGCACATTCGCGGCCGCGCATTCGCGTGCGAACAGGCAGTGGGCTTCATGGCCGTGCCTGTCGTCGCGTTTCTCGCCTGGCTGCTGGTGCCGCGCGCGCCGCTCGGGCTCGATGGCTGGCGCTGGGTCGTGCTGATCGGCGCGCACGGCGCGCTGTTCGTCTGGTGGATCCGGCGCAATCTGCCCGAGAGCCCGCGTTGGCTCGCGCAACAACGGCGCGTCGATGAAGCGGACCGCGTGATGCGCGCGCTCGAAGCGAAGGTCGAGGCCGAGTACGGTAAGCCGCTGCCGCCGGCTGCGCCGCCCGTTCCCGTGCCGCCGAGCGGACGCTTCGGCGACATGTGGGTGCCGCCTTATCTCAGCCGCACGCTGATGCTGAGCATCTTCAACATCTTCCAGACAGTCGGCTTTTATGGCTTTGCGAACTGGGTGCCGACGCTGCTGATCAAGCAGGGCATTACCGTGACGACGAGCCTTGCCTATTCGAGCGTGATCGCGCTCGCGGCACCCGTGGGTCCCATCATCGGGCTTTTCATTGCGGACAAGTACGAGCGCAAGAGCGTGATCGTCGCGATGGCGGCGCTCATCATCGTGTGCGGACTGTGGTTCAGTCAGACGACGGCGGCCGCGCTGCTGATCTGTCTCGGCGTCGGGCTGACGCTGGGCAGCAATATCATGTCGTACAGCTATCACGCCTATCAGGCAGAGCTGTTCCCGACCAGCATCCGTGCGCGTGCAGTGGGCTTCGTCTATTCATGGAGCCGCTTCTCGGCGATTTTCACGGCGTTCTTTATTGCGTCGGTACTCAAGTACTTCGGATCGACAGGCGTGTTCGTGTTCATCGCGGGCGCGATGGCGATCGTGATGCTGGTGATCGGCGTGATGGGGCCGCGCACGCGCGGCGTTGCACTCGAAGAGATCTCGCACTGATCGGCGACACGCGTCTGTTGCTGCATTAAAAAAGCAATGGCCGGTGTCTTCACAGACACTGGCCATTTTCAATGACGCTACGGTCGTTATGCCTCGAGCGCGAGCGTAGCGAACGTGGCGAGCCAGTGCTCGCCCATGTAGTCGCCCGCTACGTGTTGCAACGCGGTTTCTAGATGAAGTTCGGCGGCGTCGAAGAGCGCGGCGCGGCGCGGATCGTCGTTCGACAGCGCGCGCGCCAGCGAGCGCTGGCACCACGCGCGGCTCAGGTTCAGCCCGTCGAGATGCGCGATCTTGCCGTCGCTGCGATCCGTGACGGTGGCGGGGGCGAACAGCGTCGCGGGTCGACGTTGCGCGAGATCGGGCAGGAAGCGCTCGAACCATCCGGCGAATTCGGCAGGCGGCAGCACGCGGCGCATCAACTCCGCTTCCATCAGCGACGGCGACAGGAACTCGTCGCCTGACGGCTCCCACGCCTGGCATCCGGCGTCGTTCAGATACCAGCCTTTCGCCGTATCGACGACGAGGCGCGCGAGCGAATCGCGCTGCGTGCGATGCGCGAAGTCGAGCGTAAGCGCCAGCGCGAATGCAGTGTTGAAATGCGTGCCGACCCGCAGCGGATACGTCGCCTTTGGCAGAAATTCTTCGAAGCGTTCGACGAAAGCCGCTGTCAGCGGCTCGATGGTTTGTGCCCAGCGCTCGGCTTGCGGCAGCTTCAACGATGCGACCTGACCCGACAGCGCAAGCAGCCACGCCCAACCATACGGGCGCTCGAAGCCGCGGTTATGCGGCAGGTCGAGATAGGCGCGCTCACCTGCGACGTTCTGCGCGGTGAAATGCTCGTCGACGACGGCGACGATGCGCGGCGCTTCCGGCAACTCCGGAAAGCGTTCGACCAGATGCAACAGCAACCAGTAGCCGTGCACGCACGAGTGCCAGTCATAGCTGCCGTAAAAGATGGGATGAAGTTCGCGCGGGCCTTGCACGTCCTGCGGCCCGGCGAGCGAATGTGTGAGCTTGTTCGGATACTCGCGCGTGAGGTGAGCCAGCGCGAGGCCCGCGAATTTCGATGCGATTTCAGAAGTGAGTACGGCAGTCATCGACGCCTCGTCGTAACGGGTTGTGGGTTACGGTAAGCCTTGAATGCGGGTGTGCCGCATCGAGGGTGAGGTGCACATTCTGCCTTTACTGAACCCGGTCTGTCATGTGCAAGCCGTGTTGCAATGCGATTCAGAACAGCTCGCGAATCCGGCGATAGAGCATCCCCAGTTCCAGCGCCGGTCCGCGCAGCGCCGGTCCGCCCGGAAAGCGCGCGTGCCTGATGCGCCTGAACAGATCGAGCGCGGCCGTGTCACCCGAGATTGCCTTTGCAATGACGCGCCCCGCAATGCCCGTCAGCGCCACGCCATGACCCGAAAAGCCTTGCACATAGAAGTAGTTCGGATCGATCGCGCCGAAATCGGGCGCGCGATTGCGCGTGATATCGACGAAGCCGCCCCACGCAAATTCGATTTTTGTATCCGCGAGTTGCGGAAAGACGGCGAGCATGCGCTGGCGGATATCGCCTGTCAGTTGCGCGGGCGAAGCGCCCGTCGAACTCGCGCGTCCGCCGAACAGCACGCGATGATCCGCCGACACCCGAAAGTAGTCGAGAAAAAAGTTGTTGTCGCAGATCGCGGGCCGATTCCTGATCAATGCATCCGCGCGTGACTTGCCGAGCGATTCCGTCGCGACAATGTACGACGCAATGGGCGCGATGCGTGCGGCGATCGCAGTGGGCAAGACATTGCCGAGTGTGGCGTTGCCGCATGCGGTGACGAAGCGGCAGCGCACTTCGCCCGTCGCGGTGCGTACCACAGGCCGTGCGCCGCGCACGACTTCGAGCACGGGCGACTGCGCGAAGAGTTGCGCGCCTTCGCGGCGCGCGGCATCGGCGAGTCCGAGGCAATACTTGAGCGGATGCAGATGCCCGGATAACGCGTCGTGGACGCCTGCCAGATAACGTTCCGAGGCGATGCGATCGCGCATGTCGCCGGCATCGACCCACGACAGATGCGGATAACCCCAGCGGTTCGTCGCCGCGTCCATCCATCCACGCAGATCGGGGACACGTTTCGCTTTGGTCGCGACCGTCATGAAGCCCGGGGTGAAATCGCATTCGATTCCATAGCGCTCGATTCTCTCGTGCACCAGCTTGACGGCATCGACGGACAACGCCCACGCAGCGCGCGCGCCTTCGAGGCCGAGTTGCTTTTCGACGATCTCGTCTTTTGCAAAACCGGCGAGCACCTGTCCGCCGTTGCGTCCCGACGCACCCCAGCCGGGGCGATGCGCATCGAGAACGACGACGGAGAGCCCGCGCGCGCGGCATTCGAGCGCCACCGACAAGCCCGAGAACCCGGCGCCGATCACGCAGACGTCGGCTTCGAGGGAGCCTTGCAGCATTGGATCGTCCGTGAGCGGGCGCGACACGGTGGCTTCGTAGTACGAGTTGCGGATCAGCGCATCCGCGCGGCGGTCGAGTGTTTCCGTCATCAGAGCCAGTCCTTCATTCGATACCAGGTCATTGCAAGCACGAGTGCGGGTGTGCGCAGCAGTGCGCCGCCGGGAAAGTCGCGATGGCGGATTTTACCGAACAGATCGAATCGCGAGGCCTGGCCATGGATGGCTTCCGCGATCAACTTGCCTGCGAGTCCGGTCGTATTGACGCCGTGTCCCGAGAAGCCTTGCGCGAAGTAGACGGTCGGCGCGAGCCTGCCGAAATGAGGTGCGCGGTTCATCGTGATGTCGACGAAGCCGCCCCATGCATAGTCCACTTTGACATCGGCGAGTTGCGGGAAAGTTTTTAGCATGTCGCGGCGCATGGCTTCGCCGAGATTGCGCGGCGCGAAAGTCGAGTAGCTGACTTTGCCGCCCCAGAGTAGACGGTTGTCGGGTGCAGGGCGGAAGTAGTCGAGCACGAAGCGGCTATCGCAGACGGCGGCGCGCGCGGGCATGAGCGCGGCGGCGCGGGCCGGGTCGAGCGGTTCCGTGGCGATGACGTAGGTGCCGACGGGCATGATCTTTCGCGATACTTGGGGCGCTAGCGCGCCGAGCCATGTATTGCAGGCTAGCACTACGTATTTGGCGCGCACCGTTCCTTGCGCTGTTTCGATCAGATGGGTGCTGTTTTCTTTACGCAGTGTCTTGACGCAACTGTTTTCGTAGATGCGGACGCCATTTTCGGCGGCTGCGCGGGCCAGGCCGAGTGTGTAGTTCAGGGGATGCAGGTGGCCGCTGTCCGGGTCGAAAAGGCCGCCGAGATAGCGGGATGATTGCACGTACTGATCCATATGGGCGCGTTCGATGTATCGATACCGGTCGTGGTTGAAGCGCCTTTTTGCGTTATCACGCCAGGTGCGTAGTGCGTCTACGTGTTTTTGCTTGTTGGCGGCTGTGAGGTAGCCCATCGTCAGATCGCAGTCGATGCGGTGCTTCGCTACGCGGTCTTTCACTATGTCCAGCGTTTCCAAACCCATTTGCCAGATGCGGTGGACGTCGCTTTCGGGCATGTACTTCGCGAATGTGTCTATTTCGCAGGCGAAACCGCCTATTAGCTGGCCGCCGTTTCGGCCGCTTGCTGCCCAGCCGACTTTTGATGCTTCTAGCACCGCTACCGTGTGGCCGCGTTCGGCGAGGTTCAATGCGGTTGAGATGCCGGTCAGGCCGGCGCCTATTACGCAGACGTCGACTGTGATGGTTTCATCCAACCGTGGATGGCGGGTCTGGTCGTTTGTGGTTGCTGCGTACCACGATGCTACGTGAGGTTGGGAGGTGAGGTTTTCTGGCATGGGCGGAAGTTGTTGGGCCGGTGTGTTTTGCTTTCTCGGCGGTTTTTGCCTTGGTGGTTTATGTGTTGCGGTTGGTTTGGTTTTCTGGGGCTTTGCGCTGGCATCCGCATTACGTTAGCGCACTTCACGCGTTGCCCCTGTGCGGGGCGGCACCTACTTTTCTTTGCCGCCGCAAAGAAAAGTAGGCAAAAGAAAGCGGCTCACACCGCCAGCCCGTGTTTTTATCCACGGGCCCCCAACGTCCCCACACTTCACACGGCAGTGCCCCGGGTGATGCTCGTTGCCAACGCTTCGAATCAACGCCTCACCCACTTCAAATACCCCTACCCGGCCAAGCGGCAGCGAATGGTATGCGCCGCCCAGGTGGCAAACTGTGTGTAGGCCGTAGTGCCTCGCACGCTTCACTCCGGACCGATAGCGCACGCGTCCCACCTTGTAAGAGCGCCAAGCTATACGACGCGACAACCTGCACACTGTTTGCCACCTGGGCGGCATCTACCATTCGCTGCCGCTGGCCCGGGTACGGATATTCGAAGCGGGTGAGGCGCTCATTCGAAGCGTTGGCACGGGCATTAATTAGCGCGTTGCCGCGTGAAGTACAGGGCCGTTGGGGGCCCGTGGATAAGAACACGGGCTGGCGGTGTGAGCCGCTTTCTTTTG
>NZ_JAGUUD010000094.1:0-32268 GCF_020177535.1 Paraburkholderia sp. XV
ACCTGGTGTTCATCGTCTCGGCGGTGATCACGATTGCGGCGGGCGTGTCGGCGAAATTCGTGCTGGCACCGATGCGCGCGCGCTGGATCGCTTCATCGAACGAAGCATCTCGCGAACTCGAGCCGGAACTGGCGGCAAACGGACCGGGCCTGCGTCACTGGCCGGAACAGACGGGCGAATAAACCCGTTTCACTTCAACATGGCGACCTGAACACATGAACGTATCGTTGCAGCAATTGAAGGTGTTCGTCGCCGTCGCGCGTCAGCGGAGTTTCACCCGTGCGGCGCGCGAGTTCGATCTGACACAGTCGGCCGTGAGCCGGTGCGTGCGCGAACTCGAAGAGGCAATTGCATTGCGTCTCTTCGATCGCACGACGCGTCAGGTCGAACTGACGACAGCGGGCTCCCGGCTCGAACGGCGCATCGCCCGGCTGATCGAGGAAATCGAGCTGACCTTGCGCGAGGAGCGTGCCGCGCACGAGGAGCACACGGGCGTCGTGGTGGTGGCGTGCGATCCCGTGACGTCGTCGGGCTGGCTGCCCGAGCGGCTCGCGCGCGGCGCCGCGATCTTCCCCGATCTGATCGTCACCGCGAAGGAACAGCCTCAACATGCCGTGCTCGCCGCCATCGAGCAGGGCGAAGTCGACTTCGGCGTACTGTGCGACGCGCACGTTGCGGGCGCCGACGCCTTTCACATCCAACCGCTCGTTTCGACGCCGCTGTGCGCGGTGCTGCCGCAGGCGCATCCGCTTGCCGCCGGCGCAGCGCTGCACTGGGAAGCGCTGCGCAATACGAGGACTGTCACGCAACTCGTTACGCTCAATGCGGAAGCGGGCACGCGCAATGTAACGGAGCGGGCATTGAACGTGCATCGTATCGATGCGGCGCGCGCCAACGAATGCGGGCATCTGGCCGCGGCGCTGCGCATGATAGAACTCGGTCTCGGCATTGGCGTATTGCCTGTCGACATGCAAGCCGGCGCGCTGCCGGCGTCGCTCGTCGCGCTTCCGCTCGTGCCCGAGGTGTCCGTGACGACGGTGCTGGTGCGCCGCCGCAACCGCTCGTTGCGACCGAATGCCGAAGCCGTCTGGGCGCTGTTTGCCGGCAAGGAACTGCCCGATCATGCTGGCGCGTCGGCGGCGTCTGGCGCAGCATCTGTCAATCCAACCATAAAAGGAGCCACCCACGAACCGATGCCGTGCGTACCCGATGAAGAGGCGTTGATGCGTGCCTCATAAGCGCGAGGGTGCAGGCGGTTCAGCCAACGGTTCGCGAAGCAGCCATATCGCAATCGCAAGGAGTACGAGATGGACACTGAAACCGACCTCAGACGCTACGATCTGCTCATCGACGGCAAGCGGCTGCCGCCCGGCACCGGCGAATACACTGTCGACATCAACCCCGCGACTGAAGAGCCGATAGCGCTCGTCGCGCAAGGCAGCGCGCAGGATGTCGATACGGCCGTCAAGGCCGCGCGCGCCGCGCTGAAAGTGTGGAACGGCATGCGCGCCGCCGAGCGCGGCCGGATTCTGATGCGCTTCTCCGAACTGCTGCGCGAGCACCAGGACGAAATCGTCGCGCTGGAAAGTCTCGACGCGGGTAAGCCGCTCGCCTCCGTCAAGCGCCAGGACGTGCCCGCCGCCATCGACACGCTCGCGTACTACGCCGGCTGGTGCGACAAGATCAACGGCCAGGTCGTGCCCGTGCGCCCCGACGCGCTGACCTACACGGTGCGCGAGCCCGTCGGCGTGGTCGGTGCGATCGTCCCGTGGAATTTTCCGCTGATGATCGGCATGTGGAAGATCGCGCCCGCGCTCGCATGCGGCTGCACGATGGTCGTGAAGCCCGCCGAGATCACGCCGCTGTCGGCGTTGCGGATCGGCGAGCTCGCGCTGGAAGCGGGCGTGCCGCCCGGCGTGCTGAACATCGTGACGGGCAAGGGGCGCGTGGTCGGCGATGCGATCGTCGCGCATCCGGGTATCGACAAGGTGACGTTTACGGGGTCACCGTCGGTCGGGCGCGGCATTCTGCAGGGCGCGGCGGGCAACTTCAAGCGCGTGACGCTGGAACTCGGCGGCAAATCAGCGAACGTGATTTTCGCCGATGCGAATATCGACAACGCCGTCCGCGCCGCCGCCTCGGGGATTTTCTTCAATACGGGTCAGGTGTGTTCGGCGGGCTCGCGCATTCTTGCGCATCGCGATGTCTACGACGAAGTGGTCGAAAGGCTCGCGGCGCGCGCGAAAGGGCTCAAGGTCGGCGATCCGTCCGAGCGGGAGACGACCATGGGCCCGCTCGTCTCGGCTGCGCAGATGAAGACGGTGCTCGATTACGTGGACATCGGCAGGAACGAAGGGGCGTCGCTCGTGACGGGCGGCGCGCGCATCGGGCAGAAGGGCTTTTTTGTCGAGCCGACGGTGTTCGCGAACGTCGAGCACGAAATGCGCATTTCGCAGGAGGAAATCTTCGGGCCGGTGGCGAGCGTCGTGCGTTTCAACGACGAAGAGGACGCCGTGCGCATCGCGAACGGCACAGCGTACAGCCTCGCGGCGGGCGTGTGGAGCGCGGATATCGGCCGCGTGCACCGCGTCGCGCATGCGCTGAAGGCGGGCACGGTCTGGATCAACACCTACGGCTATACCGACGTGCGCCTGCCGTGGGGCGGCTCGGGCGATTCGGGCTTCGGCCGTGAACACGGCGATGCCGCGATCGAGAACTTTACGGAGCCGAAGTCGATCTGGCTCGCGCTCGAACATTGATCGCGGCGGGGCAATGAAAAACGGATCGGACGTTTGTGTCCGATCCGTTCTTTTTTCTGGCGCCGCAGCGAGGATTCAGCTCGAACGCCGCACCAGCAGGAAGCTCACGCCGATCGCGCCGAGAAATGCGCCGCAGCAGCGGTTGAACCAGCGGCGCACGGTGGCACGCGTCAGCCATTTGCCGAGATACATGCCCGCCCACGAATACAGCGCGATCGCGAACCATTCGAGCACGAGAAAGCTGGCGCCGAGCACGGCGAATTGCGGCAGCATCGGCTTCGAAATATCGACGAATTGCGGCAGGAACGCGGTGAACACCAGAATCGCCTTCGGGTTGCCCGCCGCGACAAAGCATTCCTGGCGCGCGATGCGCCACAGCGAAGCGTCATCCTGCTTCATCGCGTCCATCGGTCCGGCGTCGCTGCGCCACAGCTGGACGGCCAGCCAGATCAGATAGGCGGCACCCACCAGTTTGATCGCAAGGAAGAACACTTCGGATGCGTGCAGCACGACGGCGAGGCCCGTTGCAGCGAGCACCAGCATGCCGGCAAAGGCGACTAGCCGTCCGCTGCCGGCGACGAACGCCGTCATGAAGCCGTGCCGGGCGGCAACGTTGATCGACAGCAGATTGTTGGGCCCGGGCGCCATGTTGATCGCGAAGCACGCGGGAAGAAAAAACAGCCAGGCGGTGAGAGACATGACGGCTCGCTCGGACGGGCCACCGCGCGGCGTTGGTTCGCACAGCGCGCGGCGGTAAATGCAGAGGGAAATATCCGATTGTAGCGAAATGTCGGCTGCGGCTACGCCGCAGCGCAAGAGAATTGCGCCGCCACCGGCGGCGCCAGCGCGAAGCGGAACTCGCCTGTCATTCGACCGGCTGTAGCGATTGCTGAAACGACGGATCTCTGACGATCGTATCGACGCTGATTTTCACGACGTCGTCGAGTGCGAGCGCGGGGTTCGTGAACTTCTGCCGGAACAGATGGACCGTATTGCTCTTGACGTAGACAGTCTGCTTCGTCGACGCATTGGTGACGAAGTAGCAGATGGTCATCGTCCACGTGGCCCGCGGCCGCGCATCGTCCACCGACAACACCTCGATCCGGCCACTCAGCACCAGCTTGTCGTGGGTCGTCACGGCGATGCCCGACTTGCGCCATGCGGACACGACAGCGTCGCGCACCGCCGACTCGACACCTTTCTTCAGCAGGATGGACGTCGTCGCCGTATTGGGAATGCGATCGAAGCTGACGTGGCCATCGCGCGCGGGCATGTACGCGAAGTCGCGGGCGGAGGCGATGACGAGCGCGTTGTCGGCAGGCGTCGAGGTCGACGCGGTGGAGCGGGGCACGAAGAAGGAGCAAGCGGAACTGAGGAGCGCGAAGCAGGCGATGCTGGATCGTTTGAGCAGAAGGGGGTTCACGGCGATGGCGCAGCAGGCGTGTCGCTGCGGGATGAAAGTCGAAAGGCGAGAGTGTGTCGCGCGGGCCTAAGCGCGAATATGAGACGCGTCCTAAAAATACGGTCGCCGCATCGGATCGACAACATCGGCAGGCCAACAATTGAATACGGTCAAAGCACGCGCGATGGGGGCCGAGTCCAGCCAGAAGGGCCGGCTTCACGCGATCCGGCTATGTTCGCGCCAAGTTTTTTGAGCGGCGTCAATGTTGCAGGTCCGCATCTCAAAAACGCACCCCTCTTATCGCATTAAGAGTCTTCTTACAGTCTTTTTTTGGATAGTCCGCGATACTCATCGACGCTCATTTTCATCCAGACAAAGAGACCTCCATGCTTGACTCGTCCGCACTTCAATCGATGAAACCGCTTTTCATGACGCCATGCTACGGCGGCAACGTCATGGCGAATTTTGCAAACAGCCTGCTCGCCCTCAATAACGCGATGTGGCAGACGGGCATGCAGGGCTCGGTGCGAATCCGTTCCGGCGAAAGTCTGATCACGCGTGCGCGCAATGAGGCCGTCGCGGAATTTCTGCTCGATCCGGGCTACACGCATCTGTTCTGGATCGACGCAGACATCGGCTTTTCCGTCGATCAGGTGTTGCGGCTGCTGCTAGCCGATCGCGATGTCGTGGCGGGCGTCTATCCGCTCAAGCGTTTCGACTGGCCGGGCGTGCTGCCCGGCGGACTCACGCAGGAAACCTTCGCCGCACGCTACCTTCGCTATCCCGTGAACGCGCACGACGGTGTGTCGTCCGCGATCGACAGCGACGGCTTTCTCGAAGTCAGCGAAGCGCCGACGGGGTTCATGTGCATCAAGCGCAGCGCGATCGAAGCGATGATCGCGCGCCTGCCCGAACTGAAGTACGTGCCCGACGGTCCGCCCGATTCGCCGCTCTACGACCTCTGCTACCGCTTCTTCGATGTGATGGTCGAGCCTTCCACTCGCCGATACCTGTCGGAAGACTATGCGTTCTGCCGCCGCTGGCGCGATATTGGCGGGCAGGTATTCGTCGATACGCAATCGAAGCTGTCGCATCAGGGCATCTACACGTGGCACGGCGACTTCGGCGCGTCAATGGCGACGAGCCCGCTGACGGCGATTGGCGGCGAGTGCTGAACCGCGACGGCTCGACACATGAACATGGAAACCAACGAACTGAGCGTGCGCGCGCGTGGCGGCACGGAATTGATGCTGCGAGCGCTTCACGCGCGACTCGATCCGGAACTGGTGCGGCAGTTTCAGATCATTCCTTCCCGCGTGCGCGGACTCGACCCCGACCGTAAGCGCATTCTTTGGCTGCACGACAAACCAAGCCGCGAAGAATCCAGCTTCCTGGAACAGGCTGAAAATCGTGCAGCGTTTGCGGGCATTGTGTGTGTGTCGCATTATCAGGCGGCGCTGTATCAGATGATTCCTGGCGTGCCCTATGCGGAGATGAGCGTCTTGCAAAACGCGATCGAGCCATTCGGCGCCTATGTTCCGCGACGCAGCGAGCGCATCCGGCTGATCTATCACACGACGCCCGATCGCGGCCTCGAAATCCTCGTTCCCGTCTTCGAGTATCTGGCTGAGCGCCATCCCGACATCGAGCTGGACGTCTTTTCGAGCTTCAGCATCTACGACTGGACGGAGCGCGACACGCCATTTCTTCCGCTGTTCGAACGATGCCGCGCGCATTCGCGCATCCGTTACCACGGCGCGCAGCCGAATGCGGTAGTGCGCGAGACGCTGAGCGAATGCGACATCTTCGCGTATCCGAACATCGAACCCGAGACGAGTTGCATCGCCGCCATCGAAGCCATGTCGGCGGGCTGTCTCACGGTCTGCGCGGCGTACGGCGGCTTGCCGGAAACCTGCGCGAATTTCGCGAGGCTCTATCCGTTTACCGAAAACCGGCAGGCACACGCGCAGCGCTTCGCCGCCGTGCTCGACGAGGCAATCGAAACCGTCCGGCTGCGCAAAGCGGAAGACGAGTACTGGCGCGCGCATCAGGTCGAATATTTCACGCGCTTCTATTCGTGGGACAGACGCATCGGCGAATGGGATGCCTATTTGCGCAGCCTGCTTTGATGGGCGGTTGTGACTGAAGCCGAAGCCGTCGTCTGCAACGGACGATGGCTGATTTTTCTTAATGCAAGTGCTTTTAACCCAAGACAGTTTTAAGAAAATTAAGAGTTAACCGATTCGGCTCGCGTCCTCCGCCCCGTAAACTTTAAAGATCACTTGTCGGGCTGCGCGGCGCGATGGAGCGACCAGCCGGTCGCGGGATCGATCGATCCATCTTTGCCTCGCCACGCGCCGTAGCCGTGCCTTCCCGGTACAGCCGCTCATGCCCGCCGCCCTTTGATTCCAACGCGAGAACCTGACGTGAAACATCTGCGATCATTCCTCGCGCGCAGGCAGGGCATCTCTATGGCAGCGGTTCGTCCGCTGTCCGTCAAACGCAAGGCGCTTTCGAGCGCGGCCGCTTTTTCGGCATTGTGGATCGGCGCTTCCGTCGTGCCTGGCACGTCCACCGCCGTGGCCGCCCCGAATGCGCACAAGCATGGTTTCGCTCACAAGCAGCGGCGCCATCATGCACTTGCACAAGAGATGACATTGCCGGGCGCGCAACCCGCCACTTCGTTCAATGCCGTAGGACCTTCGGCGCGCGACGCCGATCGCGCGCTGGCCGAATCCATTGCCCAATCGGCCGACGATGCATCGCCGGCGCCTGCCGCCGCTCACCCGGACGACCCGGCCACGCTCGCGCCCGCATACTCGACGGCCTCGATCAACGTGCGGATGCCGTCGAACGAACTGGTGCTCGGCACGGTCTGCGCCACCACGCCGACGATGTGCGTACCCGTTGCGCATGATCGCTCCGACGATGGTCACGAATGGTCGGGCCGCGTGACGCCCGAAGGCGCATCGGGCGATGTTGCACGGGCGACGACGCCATTCGGCGACGCCACCGGTTTCGGCATGAGCCACGATGAGCTTCGCTCGAGCGCCGGCCCGATCGGCACCACGCTGCGCGAGTCGCTCGCACAAGCGGGTTTTCCGGCGACGGTCGTTGCGCAAATCGGCGGGATCTTTGCTGGCCGCGTGGATGTCGATGCGCCTGCGCAGGCGGGCGACGAATACCGGATCGTGATGGACGCAATGAGCGAATCGGGTGCATCGCGCATTGCTTCGCTCGAAGTCCGCCTGAACGGCCGCACCTACGACGCCCTCTGGTTCACCGCGCCGGGCGCGTCGCAAGGCGCGTACTACACGCTCGACGGCGGCCTGATCGCGAGCGAGCCGTTCGCGATGCCGCTCGACTACCGGCGCGTGAGTTCGCCGTTCGGCATGCGCATCCATCCCGTCTTCGGCGAGCCGCGCTTTCACACGGGCGTCGATCTGACCGCGCCCGCCGGCACGCCGATCTACGCGGCAGCCGCGGGCACCGTCGAGACGGCGGTCAACGGCCGTGGCTACGGCAAGCACATCGTTTTGCGTCATGACGACGGTTATTCGACCTACTACGCGCATCTGTCGCTGTTCGCGGGCGCGCTGAAGGCCGGTCAGCGTATCGAGCAGGGACAACTGATCGGCTATGTCGGCCGCACGGGCACGGCAACCGGGCCGCACCTGCACTTCGAAGTGCGCAAGGACGACCATCCCGTCGATCCGCTGACGCTCACCGCGCATCAGTTCGTCGCGCCGCTGTCGGGCGCCGCGCGCGTCGCCTTCAACGAGCGCGTCGAGGCTGCCCGCACGAGCCTTGCGGCGCTGCCGTCGCCGGCTGTGCGGATTGCCCTGATTCTTCAGCCGCCGCGCTTCTTCTGACGCGGCAATGCGCTGGCGCGCCCTGCGCCAGCGTTTCTTCCCTCTCATCGGTGCAGGTGCCGTGGCCCTTCTGCGGCGCACGGACTTGCGCACCCGTGCGCCGCAGGATTTAATACAGTCGATCCGATAGACGTTTGCGGTCCGGCACCCTTTGCGCGGGGCGGCTGCACCTGCGCCGCGCCTCGAACGATCCATCCACGCCAGCCCGAAGCGGTCGCAGTCGCGACACGCCCCGGCGGCACGCGGTTGCAGTGCGCCCCGATGCAAGCTGTTTCACAAGAACGGAGAAAAGCATGAAGGCCAGCACCATCGCGGAACGGGAAGCCAGCGGGCGCGCGGCCCGCGAACACGCAAAACGCTCCAGTCACCGCGCCATCGGCCATATGCACCGCAATCCCGTCGATCTGCTGCGGCAAAGCAGCGAAGGCCGCGTCGAGCGTCTCGTGCCGCTGCGTTACGGGCGCATGGCCGTGTCGCCGTTCACCTTCTATCGCGGCAGCGCGATCCTGCAGGCGCACGATCTCAGCATGACGCCGCACACGCCGCTGACGCTGCCCATTTGCGGCGATGCGCATCTGCTGAATTTCGGCGGCTTCGCGACACCCGAGCGTCAGCTGATCTTCGATCTGAACGATTTCGACGAAGTATCCACCGCACCGTTCGAATGGGACCTGAAGCGGCTCGTCGCGAGCTTCGTGGTCGCCGCGCGGCACATGCGCTTCAGCAGCGGCGCCGCCTACGATCTGGTGATGACGGCCGCCAACCAGTATCGCGACCGCATGGCGCAGTACGCCGGATGCGGCGCGCTGGAGCTGTGGTACGAACGCATCACGTTCGATCGCATGGTCGATATGGCGGTGAACGCGGAGAATCGCCGGCTGATCCGTCGAGGGATGGAAAAGGCGGCCACCCGCACGCACGAAAGCATGCTCGACAAGCTGTGCGAGCGCGAAGGCGATCGCTACGTGATGCGCGACATGGCGCCCAGCCTGTTCCACGTGCACGGCTCGGGCACATTGTTCGATGCCGAGGACGACTGGTTCCGGATCGGCGACTGGCGCAAGCTGATGCACGAGACCTACGAAGGCTATCTCAAGACGCTCAACGAAGATCGGCGCGAGCTGCTGGAGCAGTTCGTGCCGCACGATCTCGCATTCAAGGTGGTCGGCGTCGGCAGTGTCGGCACGCGCTGTCTCGTGCTGCTCACCGTCGATCCCCTCGGCAAGCCGCTCTTTCTGCAGATCAAGGAGGCGCGGCGCTCGGTGATCGCGCAGCATTTCAAGGCGGGGCCGCGCAAGTCCGAGCCGAAGCACGAGGGCGAGCGCGTCGTGCTGGGCCAGCGCATGCTGCAGGCAGCTAGCGATATCTTTCTCGGCTGGTCGACGGGTCCGGCGGGCCGGCATTTCTACTTCCGGCAATTGCGCGACATGAAGCTGACGCCGAGCGTCGATCTGTTCGACGTCGATCAGTTGAACGGCTATGCGCGGCTATGCGGCTGGGCGCTGGCGCGCGCGCACGCGAAGGCGGGCGGCAAGGCGATCGAGATCAGCGCGTATATTGGACGCAGCGACCAGTTCGCGGAAGCGCTCGCCGGGTATGCGGCGGCGTATGCGGATCAGGTCGAGCGGGATTATGACGTGTTCATGAAAGCGTGCCGAAGCGGCGAACTCGAGGCGCGCACCGACGAGGACATGGCCGCCGATTTCCGCATTTGACGGGCATTGGGCGTCCGGCGTTGGCGCTGGAATCCCGCCGACGATGGCGCGCGTTCGCCAGCCTGTGTCCGATGGCGCGCGTCCCGAAACGGTACAGTCGCGGCATGCGGCGGGAAAAGGGGCAGGGGCCGCATGTCGTCTGTAGCGAGCAGTAGCAGCGTACCGTGGTGCTAACTCTGATCGGAGGTTTGCATGCTTTCCCTCATTGGCACAATAGTCGTCGGGTTGATCGTCGGTCTGATTGCGCGCGCGCTCAAGCCGGGCGACGACAGCATGGGTTGGATCATGACGATCATTCTCGGCATTGCCGGCTCGCTGATCGCGGGCTATGTCGGGCGCGCGCTCGGCTGGTATCAGCCGGGGCAGGCGGCGGGCTGGATCGCGTCGATCATCGGCGCAATCGTCCTGCTCGTGATCTACCACCTGGTCCGGCGGCGCGCCTAGGCGTTCGACCTGCCGCGCGCGGCGCTGTCGGTCAGGCGTCGCGCGCCTCGCGCAGCGTCACGAAGCGCAGTCCGCGCGCACGCACGGTCTCGATCAGACGCGGCAGCACGTCGAGCACGACGGGCTGGCCCGACGCGTCCTTTGCTGCGCTCGCGTCGTGCAGAAGCAGGATGTCGCGCGCGGCGAGCCCATCGACGAGCCGTTCCAGCACGCGCTGCGGGTTGCGCTCGCGGGTGTCGAAGCCGCGCCGCGTCCAGGCGGCGAGCCGCAGGTCGAGCTTTTGCAGCACCGGCTCGAGAAATACGTTGCGCAGGCCGGCGGGCGCACGGAAAAACAGTGGGCGTTCGCCCGTCACCGCTTCGAGCGTGTGCTGCGCGGCGTCGATTTCCCGCGTCAGCCCGCGCGGCAGCGTGACCGAAAACGTGTGAACGTGGACCTGCGAGTGGTTCTCAACCGCGTGTCCGCGCGCGACGATCTCGCGCATCAGCGCCGGATGACGCTGCGCACGCGCGCCGATGCAGAAGAACGTCGCGCGTACGCCGTGCGCGTCGAGCAGGTCGAGCACTTGCGGCGTGACGACCGGGTCGGGGCCGTCGTCGATCGTCAGCGCGACGGCGTCGGCGTTGCGTGCCGTGTCGGGCAGGCGCGTCCAGTTCGGGCCGAGCAGCGACGAGCGCGGCCACAAGCCGATCGTCACGACGACCATATGACTCGCCAAGATGCCGGCGAGCCACCACGGCCAGGCGATGGGCGTGAGCGCCCAGCCCGCGAGCATCGCGGCGTGCCACGCGATCGTGGCGTTGAACATCGGCGGATTGCCCGTGCGGGGCCAGCGGCGCGCGGGCGCGGCACTAGCGGCGGCGCCCGGCAGCGGCGGATTCGGTTGATTCATGATGCGTTCGGTCTGCTGGATTCCGTTTCGTCGTACCAGCAGGACAGTCGTGATGCTCGTCAAACGCGAACGATACCATTCGCGCGCGTACCGTCTCGAAATTGGCAGGGTTGGAAAGAGATTTCGGGCGGCGGGCTCGAAGTATCGACGCAAAGGGGCACGACGGAACGGAACCGTAACGGAACCGTAACGGACCCGCAACGGCACCGTAACAGACCCGGAGCCAGTATCCTTACCCCCTTTCCACCGACCCGCCGACCCGAATCCGCGCCATGCGCCTGCGCCACATCGAAGTTTTCCACGCCGTCATGCGCACCGGCTCGCTGTCGAAAGCAGCCGAACTGCTTTGCGTTTCGCAGCCCGCCGTCAGCAAGGTGCTCGCGCACGCGGAGCGTAGCACCGGCCTCACGCTGTTCAACCGCGTGCACGGCCGCCTTCAGCCGACGCGCGAGGCCGAGCTGCTGTTTTCCGAAACGCAGAAGCTGCAGGTCAATCTCGACAGCATCCGCGATCTCGCGCGCAATCTCGCGCTGCAACCCGAAGGGCATTTGCGCGTTGGTTGTCTGCCGAGCCTGGGTCTGAGCCTGATTCCGCCTGCCGTCGAGGCGTTTCGCGCGGCTTATCCGCGGGTGTCGCTGCGAATCCAGACGCGTCATACGGAGGAACTGCTGAACGCGCTGCTCACACGCGATCTCGATCTGGCCGTCGCGCTGAATCCGCCGGCGCGGCCGGGCATCGCGTCCGCCGAGCTGGGGCGCACGCCTGTCGTGTGCGTCGGCCCGCGCGATGAAGCCGCGGCCGACGCGCCAATGACGCTGCAAGCGTTCGTCGAAGGCGACTGGATCGGCATCGGCAATGCCGATCCGCTTGGCGAGATGATCGGCAACGCGCTGGAAGCACTGGGCCTCGACGGCCATGCGCCCGCCGTCGAGGCGCACACGTGGCACGTCGCCCGTGCGCTGGCCGCGCGCGGCATCGGCCATGCGCTGCTCGACGAGCTGACGGCGAAGAGCGGCGCGGAAGCCGTGACGGTGCGGCCGGTTACCCCGCCGTTGTCGGTCGGCGTGTTCGCCTTGTGGCGCGACGGCGGTCTGACGTCGCAGGCGGGCAACGCGTTCGTCGACATGTTGCGCGCGCGTTTCGTATAGCCCCGGCGGCGCGGCCCGTGCGCCCTTAACCGCAGGTTATGCAGCCATGCATCTGGTCATTTGATACGCCGTTTTCGGCGCGCCACACTCGCCTGCCATGTCATCGCAAGGTAGTGAGCATTCATGCATGTCTGTGTCCTCGGAGCGGGCGTCGTCGGACTGACGACGGCCTGGAGCCTGGTCCGCGACGGCCACGACGTCACGATCGTCGAGGCACGCGGCGGCGCGGCGCTGGAAGCGAGCTTCGCGAACGGCGGCCAGCTCAGCTATAGCTACGTCGCACCGCTCGCCGATCCCGCCGTGCTGCCCAAGCTGCCCGCCTGGCTAGTGCAGCGCGATTCCGCGCTGCGCTTCATTCCGCGCTTCGACGTGCAGCAGTGGCGCTGGTGTGCCGCGTTCCTGCTCGCGTGCCGCAGCCGCCGCGCGCGGCAGACGGCGCTCGAAATGCTGAGCCTCGGCGCGCTCAGCAAGGCGGCGCTGCATGAGATCGTCGAGCGCGAGTCGATTGCGTTCGACTACGTGCGCAATGGCAAGCTCGTCGTCTATCGCGACCCGCACGAGTTCGAGCGCGCGCGCCGCAAGATGGAACTGCTGGTCGCGGCGGGCTCGGATCAGCGTGCGCTCGACGGCCACGCGTGCGTCGCGCTCGAACCCGCGCTCGCGCACGCACAGCCGCTGATCGCGGGCGGCATCCATACGCCGTCGGAAGAAGCGGGCGATTGCCATCGCTTCGGCGTGGCGCTCGCGGATGCGCTGCAGCGGCGCCATCGCGTGGTGATCCGCTACGAGACGCCCGTGAGCGAACTCGTCCACGCAGACGGGCGTATCGTCGCGGCGCGCACGGCGGCGGGCGATATCGAAGCCGATGCGTTCGTCGTCGCGCTCGGGCTGGGCAGCGTGCCGTTGCTCGATGCGCTTGGCGTGCGCCTGCCTGTCTATCCGCTGACGGGCTACAGCCTCACGATTCACCACGCCGATCCGCTGCACACGCCGCACGTCAGCGTGACGGACCTGCATCGAAAGATCGTATATGCGCCGCTTGGCGGGCGCCTGCGGATTGCGGGCATGGTCGAGATCGCGGGCCTGAGCGATGCGCAGCGGGCAGGGCGCGTCGAACTGCTGAAGCGCCAGGCGCAGGAGATCTTCCCCGCTGCCGGCGACTACGCGAGCGCGCAGACCTGGTGCGGCCATCGTCCCGCCACGCCCGATTCGAAGCCGCTGATCGGCAGAACGCCGTACGGCAACCTCTGGCTCAACACGGGCCACGGCGCGCTGGGCTTCACGCTCGCGTGCGGCAGCGCGCGGGTGATCGCGGATATGATTGCGGGCCGCGCGCCGTCCGTCGATGTCGATGCCTACGCATACGACCGCTGATTTCGTTGCACACACATCCATAACAGGAGACACCATGAAAACAACGATGATGAAGCATGCAACGCTCGCGGCACTGATCGCGGCCACTCTCGCCGGCGGCAATGCGCGGGCGCAGGACTCGAGTGCGACCTTGAAGAAGATCCGCGAAACGGGCGCGATTTCGCTCGGCGTGCGCGAATCGTCAGTGCCGTTCTCGTACTACGACGAACAGCAGCATGTGATCGGCTACTCGCAGGCGATCGCGTTGAAGATCGTCGACGAGGTGAAGAAAGAGCTGAAGATGCCGGGCCTGAAGGTTCGCGAGATTCCCATCACGTCGCAGAACCGCATCCCGCTCGTGCAGAACGGCACGATCGATATCGAATGCGGCTCGACCACGCATACGAAAGAGCGCGACAACCAGGCCGCGTTCTCGAACAGCTTTTTCCAGTACGGCGTGCGCATGATCGTGAAGAAGGACTCGGGCGTGAAAGACTTCGGCGATCTCGCCAACAAGACGGTCGTGACGACGGCGGGCACGTCGGAAGAGCGTCTGCTGCGGCAGATGAACGCCGAGAAGTCGATGAACATGCGCCTCATCAGCGCGAAGGATCACGCCGAGTCGTTCCTCAACGTCAAGACGGGACGCGCCGTCGCGTTCGTGATGGATGACCCGCTGCTGTACGGCGCGAAAGCGAAAGAGGCGAACGCCGACGACTACGTGATCACGGGCACCTCGCCGATGTCCGAAGTGTATGGCTGCATGTTCCGTAAGGACGATCCGGACTTCAAGAAACTGGTCGACGGCGTGATCGCGCGCTTGCAAACTTCCGGCGAAGCGGCGAACCTTTATCAGAAGTGGTTCACGCAACCCATTCCGCCGAAGGGCATCAACCTGAACTACCCGTTGTCGGCGGAGATGAAACAGCTGTTCGCGAAGCCGAACGACCGCGCGCTCGATTGACGGGCCTGCGTCGCGCCGCATCGCGGGCCGCACGACCTGGAGAGACGGTGTGACGCAGACAGCAGAGACAACGCAAGCAGATAAAGTGGCGCTGGTAACGGGCGCGGGCAGCGGCATCGGCAAGGCGACGGCGCTCAAGCTGCTTGCCAGCGGCTATAGCGTCGTGCTGACGGGGCGCAGGCAGGCCCCGCTCGATGCGCTCGCAACCGATGCACAGGCACGCGGCCAGGACGCGCTCGCCGTCGCCTGCGACGTGACGGATGCCGCGAGCGTCGCCGCGCTGTTCGACACGATCCGGCTGCGCTACGGGCGGCTCGACGTGCTGTTCAACAACGCGGGCCGCAATGCGCCGCCCGTCGAAATCGACCAGATCGAACTCGACGACTGGCGTTCCGTCGTCGATACCAACCTCACGGGCGTGTTCCTGTGCACGCGCGCGGCCTTCGCGATGATGAAGGCGCAAACGCCGCGCGGCGGCCGCATCATCAACAACGGCTCGATCTCCGCGCATGCGCCGCGGCCGTACAGCATCGCGTACACGGCGACCAAGCATGCGATCACGGGTCTCACCAAGTCGGTCTCGCTCGATGGCCGGCCGTACGACATCGTGTGCGGCCAGATCGACATCGGCAACGCCGCGACGGAAATGGCCGAGCGGATGGCGCGCGGCGTGCCGCAGGCCAACGGCACGATCGCCGTCGAGCCGCTGATGAACGTCGAACATGTCGCCGATGCCGTGCTGCATATGGCGAACCTGCCGCTGTCGGCGAACGTGCAGTTCATGACGATCATGGCGAGCAAGATGCCGTTCGTCGGCCGCGGATGACCCGCCTGTGACGCAACGCGGCGCGGGCACTCGACGTATACTTGACGCTTCCCGAACCACTGGAAGCAGATGTGACTGCAGACGAGGCCATGCACCCGGGGGCGCCGGCCGCCGCCGATCCGCGCCCCACGCCGCCCACGCGGCCCGACCCCAGCGAATGCTGCAATAGCGGCTGCGATCCGTGCGTGTTCGATCTGTACGCGGAAGAGGTCACGCGGTATCGCGCGGCGCTGGCGGCGTGGGAAGCGCGGCACGCGCAGCCGGTTGAGCACGAAGGCGAGCCGGGCAAGAAGCGCTGAGCGTTCGCCTGTTGAACCGTTTGCAACCACTCTCTCGCGCCGCTTCATCGACTCTATGTCCACGCTGATCGAACCTCACGCGCTTGCCGCTTTACATGACTTCGTCGAACGCCATCCGCGGCTTTTCGTGCTGACGGGCGCAGGCATCAGCACCGATTCCGGCATTCCCGGCTATCGCGACGAAAACGGCGAATGGAAGCGCTCGCCGCCCATCACGTTGCAGGAGTTTCTTGGCTCCGTCGCGTCGCGCCAGCGTTACTGGGCGCGCAGCACGGTCGGCTGGCCGGTGGTCGCGAAGGCCGCGCCGAATGCCGCGCATCACGCGCTCGCGCGGCTCGAAGCGGCCGGACACGTCGGCGCGCTCGTGACGCAGAACGTCGACGGGCTGCATCAGCGCGCGGGCAGCAGCGACGTGATCGAACTGCATGGCAGTATCGGCGCAGTGACGTGTCTCGATTGCAATTCGCATCACACGCGCGCGTCGATCCAGCAAACCCTGATCAACGCGAACCCCGCGCTGCTCGATGTGATTGCCGAACCGGCCGCCGACGGCGACGCGCATCTCGAATGGCACGACCTCGGCTCGTTCCGCATTCCGGCGTGTCCGCACTGCGGCGGGCTGCTCAAGCCCGATGTCGTGTTCTTCGGCGAGAACGTGCCGAAGGCGCGCGTCGAGGCGGCCACGCGCGCACTCGATGCCGCCGACGCGATGCTCGTGGTCGGCTCGTCGCTGATGGTGTATTCGGGCTACCGTTTCTGCGTGTGGGCGCAGAAGATGGGCAAGCCGGTCGCCGCGATCAACCTCGGGCGCACGCGCGCGGATGCGCTGCTGTCGCTGAAGATGGAAGCGCCATGCGGCGATGCGCTCGCCGCGCTCGCGGGGCGTCTCGCGGCCGGCTGATGCACGCCCGTGCCCGCCAGCTTCATGTCAATTCACAAGGAACGCCGATGCTCACGTCGATAGAAGAACTGGAAGCGCTGTACGGGCAGCCGCACGAGCGCTCGATACGCAAGGAGATTCCGTACGTCAACGACTGCTATCGCGCGTTCATCGAGCAATCGCCGTTCATCGTGCTAGCGACGGCGGGCCCCGAAGGACTCGACTGCTCGCCGCGTGGCGATGCGCCCGGCTTCGTGCGGCTGATCGACGAACGCACGCTCGCCATTCCCGACCGCGTCGGCAACAACCGTGTCGACAGTCTGCGCAACGTGATCGTCAATTCGCATGTGGGGCTGCTGTTCGTCGTGCCGGGTGTCGGCGAGACGCTGCGCGTCAATGGACGCGGGCGCGTGTCGGCCGACCCGGCGCTGCTCGAGAGCTTCGCAGTCGATGGCAAGAGGCCGCGCACGGTGCTGATCGTCGATGTCGACGCGGTGTACTTTCATTGCTCGAAAGCGCTGGCCCGCTCGAAGCTGTGGGACCCGGCGCGCCACGTCGAGCGCTCGCGGCTGCCGAGCGCGGGCGACATGCACAAGCGCATTTTCGGTGAGACTTTCGACGCGCTCGCGTATGATCGCGACCTCGTTGAACGGATGCGAACCAGTCTCTACTGATTGAACCGCCATGACTATGCCTGATCTCAACCTGCGCCAGCACGCGCCTTCCGCCGAGCGCAACCGCGAGCCGATCCTCGCCGTGCTCGAACGCGTGCTGCCCGCGACGGGCACCGTGCTCGAAATCGCGAGCGGCACGGGCCAGCACGCCATCCACTTCGCGGCGGCGCTGCCGGGTCTCGTCTGGCAGCCCAGCGACCTCGACGGCGAGGCGCGCGCGTCGATCGCCGCATGGACAGCCCATAGCGGGCTGACCAACGTGCGGCCGCCGCTCGCGATCGACGTGCGCGACGCGTCGTGGGGCATCGAAGCCGCCGCTGCGATCGTCTGCATCAACATGATCCATATCTCGCCGTGGGCGTCCGCGCAGGGGCTGATCGGCGGCGCGGGGCGGCTGCTGGGACCGGGCGGCGTGCTCTTTCTGTATGGGCCGTACCGGCGCGGCGGCGCGCATACGGCGCCGACCAACGCTGCGTTCGACGACCAGTTGCAAAGCCGCAATCCCGCATGGGGCGTGCGCAACATGGAAGACGTGATGGCGCTGGCGGAGGCGGCGGGCTTCGATGCCGACGAGCCAATCGCGATGCCCGCCAACAACTTCAGCCTCGTGTTCAGGAAACGTTAGCGGGCACGGCGGGTCTGACGCTTCACCGTGTGCTCGACCCCTTGCCGTTGCACGACAAACGTTCCCGGCCCGTTTCGCGGACTAAGCTTGATAGAGCCCGCAGCGGGCCGCGAAAGCGCGGCGAAAGCCCGCATGCATCGGCCGTGCCGGACACGAACAGGACAGGCGGGGAGTACGCGAGCGTCATCCCGTCATTTCTTTTATCCTTTCATCCTCGACGCCGCGCCCTGATGGTGGGCGCAGCTTCACGACTTACCGCCGCGCTGCGGTGGAATCAGGAGAATTCACATGGGCAAACAGGCAATCGGCGTAGTGGGGCTGGCGGTGATGGGCCGGAATCTGGCGCTGAACATCGAAAGCCGCGGTCACGCGGTCTCCGTGTTCAACCGCACCCGCGAGAAAACCGACGAACTGATCGCGGAGTTTCCCGACCGTAAGCTGGTCCCGACTTTCACGCTGGAAGAATTCGTCAACTCGCTGGAAAAGCCGCGCCGCATCCTGATGATGGTCAAAGCGGGCGAAGGCACCGACGCGACGATTGCATCGCTGCAGCCGCTGCTGGAGAAGGGCGACATTCTGATCGACGGCGGCAACACGCATTTCACCGACACCATCCGCCGCAATCAGGAACTGGCGAAGTCCGGCTTGCACTTCATCGGCACAGGCGTGTCGGGTGGCGAAGAGGGTGCGCTCAAGGGCCCGTCGATCATGCCGGGCGGCCAGCGCGAAGCGTATGACCTGGTCGCCCCGATCCTCACCGAAATCGCGGCGAAGGCGCCGGACGGCGAGCCGTGCGTCGCGTACATGGGCCCCGACGGCGCGGGTCATTTCGTGAAGATGGTGCACAACGGCATCGAATACGGCGACATGCAGCTGATCGCCGAAAGCTACTCGGTGCTCAAGCAGGTGGTCGGGCTGTCGAACCAGGAACTGGGCGCTGTCTACACCGAGTGGAACAAGGGCGAGCTGGACAGCTACCTGATCGAAATCACGTCGAAGATCTTCGACAAGAAGGACGAGGAAACCGGCAAGGACCTCGTCGACGTCATCATGGACCGCGCCGCGCAGAAGGGCACGGGCAAGTGGACGAGCCAGAACGCGCTCGACCTCGGCGCGCCGCTGCCGCTGATCACGGAGGCCGTGTTCGCGCGCGTGCTGTCGTCGCTGAAGGATCAGCGCGTGGCAGCCAGCAAGGTGCTCGAAGGGCCCGTGGCCAAGCCGTTCTCGGGCGACCGCGCCGCTTTCATCGAAGCCGTGCGCCGCGCCTTGTACTTCAGCAAGGTGATTTCGTACGCACAGGGCTTCGCGCAACTGCGCGCGGCGTCGGACGAATACAAGTGGGATCTGGACTACGGCACAATCGCGAAGATTTTCCGCGCCGGCTGTATCATCCGCGCCCGCTTCCTGCAGAAGATCACCGACGCCTACTCGAAGGACAAGCAGATCGCCAACCTGCTGCTCGATCCGTATTTCCGCGACATCGCGGCGAACTACCAGGGGGCGCTGCGCGACGTCGTGATTGCCGCGACGTCGGCGGGCGTGCCCGTGCCGGCGTTTTCGTCGGCGATCGCGTATTTCGACGGCTACCGCTCGGCGCGTCTGCCCGCCAACCTCGTGCAGGCGCAACGCGACTTCTTCGGCGCGCACACGTTCGAGCGCCTGGACAAGCCGGGCAGCTTCCACGCGAACTGGTCCTGAGCGGGACGGGCTTTGTTCGCGCAGTAAAGCGCGGATCGCTCTGAGTTCAAACGCCCCGGCGCCTCACGGCGCCGGGGCGTTTGCCTTTGCGCCGCTGATTGTTTCAATCAGTGCACACTTTTTGGAACACAGTATTGCAATTATATGATCTTAAAAAGTGGGTTGAGCGATGGATTGGACGAATTATTTCAATAATCGCAACATAGTTTAGCGAGATAAGGGATTTCCCTAGGACGTTTCCTTCCATAGACTTGCATCAACGCTGACGGACACGACGTTCGCAGCGAATCCAAAAAACAAGTTCTCGGAGGTTGTCCATGAAAGCCCTGATTTCCGCAGTCGTTCTTGCCGCCGCTGTTGCCGCTCCCGTTGCAGCGTTTGCTCAATCGAGCCAGCAGCCGCTGACGCGCGCCGAAGTTCGCGCCGATCTGGCCCGTCTGGAAAAGGCTGGCTACGATCCGCTGTCGGATCGCCAGAACTACCCGAACAACATCCAGGCCGCGGAAGCGCGTGTCCACGCAGAAGACGCCAACGCAAGCGGCTATGGCGTGCAGACCAACGGCACGTCGCAGGCAGGCCGCTCGCTGGCCGACGAGAAGGGCCCGCGTTCCGTGTTCTTCGGCAACTGATCGCCGGCGGAGCCGACACAGTCGCCAGATCGACGGCGCCCGTTGGGGTCCGCGAGCCCCAATCGACACGCGCAGGTAAAAAAACGCCGCCCAAGGTAAAACCGGGGTGGCGTTTTTTTGCGTCCGACGCGGGCGAAGCCCGTCGGGCAGCGCGTCGCCTTACCGCGGCATATGCGGAATCGACTCGTTGTTCGCGACGTTCAACTGATGCACCTGCCGATGCACCTTGTTCAACTGCGCCTGCGCGGCCGTGCGTTGCGCCTCGAGTTGCGCGAGGTCCTTGCGCAACTGATGCTGCCGGTTCGTCACCGCCTGATCCTGCTCGGTCGTGCGCTGCAAGCCCTGACGCAGCCGTTCCGCGTGCGCTTCGGATTCAGCGATGGCCCGCTTCATCTGCTCGTTCTGCGCTTCGAGTTGCAAGCGACGGGTCTCACCGTCGGAAAGCCGTGTCGCCTGATCCTGCATATGGTGGAACAGTTGCCTCGCCGTATTGATGTCGGTGGTACTCAACACGCGCCATAGACGGTCTTCCTGAAACAGTGCGGCGAAGTATTTCATTTCTTTTGGGTAAAACAGCAGGCTGACCGAATAGTCAAAAGTGCGAAACGTGTGGAAGGTCGTGAGCTCGGCGTTGTCGATCATGCGTTCTACATCGGCTGCGTCGGCCAGTTGCACGGTGCGTCCGTTCGGCGCCGAGGGCGTGACCTGCACCGCATGCAGCGGCGTGACGGGACGCGGCGGCGGGCTGGCCGGGCGCGCTTCGATGGTTGCGCCCGCATCGCTTTCGCTGGCGGGCAGGTCGTCGAGCCGTGCGGGTTCGGCTTGCGGGGCGTGCTGTGGCGGGAAGTGAAAGTGAGCCGCGGCGCCATTGCTGACAGCGGTGCGACGCATGTTCAGGAGATTTTTCACGTTCGATCCTCGGTAGGCGGCCGGGAAGCCATACCGCTTAAGGGTTGCGGGCGCATCAATGCAGCGTGCGTTGCCTGCGCGCGATATCGTCGAATAGTGCATGGCCTGGTTCCAGTGCGAAGAGCCACGACTGGTCGTATTCGCTGAGCGCTTCCAGCGCCTCGCGCAACTGTTCGAGGGCGACCGCGGGAATCTCGACGCTCGCTTCCACGCCGCTCGACAGGCGGCTCACGCTTGCCAGTTGCACGAGGGCATCGGCGGCCTCGGCGACGTCGACGGCGAAAACGAGATGCGCATTGAGCAGTTCGACCAGCGCAGGCGATGCAGTCATCTCGTCGACATTCAGTTGTACGGCAAGAAACAACGCCTTGTTCATGGAACCTCCTCGTCAGATGGAAACGCTGAAGTGGAATGAACCGTCTCGCCGCGCATCGCGCTTGCGGGCATGCGCATGTTTGTTGACCGCAGCAAGTTTCAGTATAGGCGAGCACTCCAGCTATGCAATGGCCCCGCAAGCCGCATGTATCGGTCTTGTCCAGCCATGTGAGCAAGACGCGTGCATGCGCGCGAGCGCCACTATAATGACCAGTCCGACCCACGTCATTGCGCAACACCGACATGAAAATCGTCCGCAGCAGCACGTTCAAGGCAGAGCGTCCATGGGGCGCGCTCGATATCGCCAACATGAACGGCATCACCACGCGCCTTCACTGGACCGACCAGCCGTACAAATGGCACGTCAACGATGGCGAGGAAGTCTTCGCCGTGCTGGACGGGCGCGTGGAGATGCGCTACCGCGAAGCGGGCATCGAGCATTCCACCGTGCTGGAGACGGGCGATGTGTTTCACGCATCGGTCGGCACGGAACACGTTGCGCATCCAATCGGCGAGGCGCGCATTCTGGTGATCGAGTCCGAAGGCAGCGTATGACCCGTCGTTTTCGCTGATGGGGCGAAATTGATTGGGATTGCAGAAGGAATCATCGAGCAGGCCGAAGCAGCAGTGCGGACGAGTTGTGCGCCGGCGACTGGCGTGTCGGGGCCGTGCCATCCGCGCCTGTCCGCTCGTCATAATGTCGGCGGACAGTCGAGGCATAATATTTGCACTGCATATGCCGCTACACGTTCAAACGACGCGCGGCCCCTATGAGCCGCCGTCCCATACCGCGTCGAGGGCCACAAAAATGACAGTAAAACGGCAATACGTCGTCACGCAGGCGTTGGTCTCGCTAGCCGTCGCGAGCATGCTCGGTGCGTGCACCACGTACCCGTGGGAAGCGGCGCCGTCGCCGGCGCCCACATACCGGACTTCGGGCGGCGCGGCCGCCAGTGGCGTGCCCGCCGGGTTCTATCGCGTGAATCCGGGCGATACGCTGCAAAGCATCGCTGGCGCGTACGGCCAGCGCACCCAGGACATCGCGTCATGGAACGGTCTGACGTTGTCGTCGCCTGTTGCGCCTGGGCAGTTGCTGCGAGTCGGCCCGCCCGCCTATGCGCAGACCACGCCCGTGCCGACACCGGCGCCGACCACCACGCCCGTTCAGCCCGCGCCCGTTGCGCCCGCGCAGGTGACGCTCGCATGGCCGCTGCGCGGTCCGATCCTCAAGCCGTTCGTGCCGGGCAAGTCGAAGGGGATCGTGATCGGCGGGCGTCCGGGCGATCAGGTGCGAGCGGCCGCGACCGGGCGGGTCGTCTACGCGGGCACGCTCGAGGCCTACGGGCCGCTTGTCATCGTCAAGCACGACGATACGCTGATCACGGCGTACGGCCAGAACAGCCGGCTGCTGGTGCAAGAGGGCGATGCCGTCACGCAAGGCCAGCCGATCGGCGAAGTCGGCGTCGACAACAACGGCGTGCCGTCCATCCAGTTCGAAGTGCGCAAGGACGGCAAGCCTGTCGATCCGCTTGCGTGGCTGCCGCGCTGAATCGCATGGCGAGCCGGTGACGGACGCCCAACACCTCGACAGCCGACAGTTGGTCCGCAGCGTTCAGTTGGCTTCTCCAGTATCGATGAAAGGCCCGTGACAGCGGGCTGTGCCGCGTTTGGCATGGTGCGTGCAGCACGGCTATCGAGCGTGGCGTAGCGCGCGCTCGCCAACCTTGACCGTTACTGGAGACGCATCATGACTCACCTGCTTGTGAAAGACCTGTCGAGGGTCGACGAACTCGACCGCGAAACTGCCAAAGCCGTGCGTGGCGGCATGCTCACCGTTACCAAGCCGACGGAGCCGAGCCCGTGGCCGGGTTTCCCCGAGGCGCCGAAAATGCCCTGGCCGCCGATGCATCTACCCGTTCCGCCCGTGTATGCGGGCGGCGGGCCGGTCATCATGCCGTATCACGGCGACGTGCCGCCGGAAGTGCATCCGGTTTGATGGGCGCCTGCGTTCGGCCCAGCGAGGCGAGCCATCCCGTGTGGCTCGCCTCTTCTTGTTGACGGTGCGGGTGTGAGCGCGCGAACAGGAAGGGGCCGATCCACGTCCCATCAACCGCAATGCGACGCTCATGGCGTCATGCGCTGTCGCTTCGCATTGCGTCGGCAGATATCTGCCCGCGGACCGGCCGCCGATACTCTGTCACAACCGCCCAGGGCGGACTATCGGGATTCTTCGAAACTGGTGTGAGACTGTTCCGACTCACGTCAATGCAATCTGCACCACCTTCACGATCACGAGCGCGACGGCCACCACCAGATAGCCGCGCAGCGCACCCATCCAGATACGGCGCGAGAGCGTCATGACGGGCTTCGACAGTGTGTCGAGCGGCGGCGTGCGCCATGTTGCGCGTTCGGCTTTGCTGACGAACGGCGCGCCGTCCGTCATCGGTGCGCCCCGCAGCCGCCGCAGCGCTGTCGCCGCGACGAGCGCCGCCACGGCGAGCAGCGTGCCGCCCGCGAGAATCTCGACGATCGCGTGTCCGCTGATGTCGGGATAGACGACAGACGCCGTGAGCACGATCGAGAGCAGCACCAGCGCCCACACCACACCGCCCGTGAACAGGTTCAGCCCTTTCGAGTTGACCCACGGCCCGAGCACCGCGCGGTCGTTGCACAGCAGAAGCAGGAACACGGTTGCGCTCGGCAGCAGCACGCCCGCGAGCGTCTGCACGGCTTCCGTCAGCAGACCGAGCGGGCTGCCCGGAATCAGCACGAGTCCTGCCGCCGCCGCCACGATGCCGAAGTACACGAGATAGAAACCCTTTGCATCGGCGACGCCGCGATGCAGCGAATGACGGATCTTGAACACGTCGCCGATCGCATAGGCCGTCGACAGCGACACGGCCGCCGCGCCGATGATGCACGCGTCGATCAGCGCGATCGCGAACAGCACCGCGGGCGTGCGGCCCGCATACCGTTCGAGGCCGGCGATCACGCCGCCCGCATCGGTGAACTGGCCGAACTCCGGCTTGCCGCCGAACAGCGCGGCGCTGAACGAGATCATCGCGATGGCGCCGATCAGCACGAACACGATGCCGATCCACAGGTCGGCCTTTTCGTACTTCATGAAGCGCGGCGTGATGCGCTTGTCGATCACGTAGCTCTGCTGGAAGAAGAGCTGCCACGGCGCGACCGTCGTGCCGACGATGCCGATCACCAGCAGCATCACGTCGGAGAGCCTCGCGTGCGCGGGCCATGCGGGAATGAACAGATGGTGCGTCATCTGCGAGACGGGCGGATGGATCGTCACGAGCACGGGCACGAGCAACAGGCTCAGCAGGCACAGCACGATCGCAAAGCGCTCGAAGCGTTTGAAGTCGCCGGTGCTGACGGCCGCCATCGTCAATGCGGCCGCGATGCACACGCCCGCCACTTTCGATACGCCGAAGAAGTCGAGCACGAACGTAATGCCGATGAACTCGGTGACGATGGTCAACGCATTGAGGATGAACAGGTCGATGACGCTGAACGCGCCCCAGAACTTGCCGAAGCGCTCGAAGATCAGGCGCGCATGACCGACGCCCGTGACGGCGCCCAGGCGCAGCACCATCTCCTGATTGACATACAGCACGGGCACGAGCAGCAGCAGCGTCCACAGCAGCGTGGTGCCGTAGTTCTGCCCGGCCTGCGTATAGGTGCCGAAGGCGCCCGCGTCGTTGTCGCCGACCATCACGATGAGGCCGGGTCCGACGATCGCAAGCAGCGTGCGCAAACGCGCGCCCCAGCTATTGCGAGGCGCAGTGTCGTGATGCGCGATCGTACCGAGCGCGCCGCGGATATCGCCGACATGCGCGTCGTCGAGAACGGCGGAGCGCGTCGGCAGGGCTTGTGGTGGTGTTGCCATTGTTATTCTCCCTTGAACGGATATAGGTCGAATGATTTCCGTTTATGTGGCTTGCCGCTTGCGCAGGCGGGCGGCAATGCTGCTGAGCGTGCTGGCGAGCTTCGCGGCTACGTGGCGTCGCTCGTGATGCAGCGAAAGGAACGCGTCGTAGTGCGCGCGTGCTTCGCGGGTTTGCGGCAAGTTCGAAAGAAGCAGGAAGTACATATCGGTTCTCCGGCACGAGGGGCTCGTGCATGTGAGGCGGCAGGCGCGGGAGAATCGATGGAATCGAAAGCGGTCGGCTTGCCTGCCTCAGGTCGTTAAAGGCATGGCTGGGTTCAAAGGATGACTGTCACTGTCGGGCATGGCGGCTCCCGGTTCATTGAAAAAACGCATCGCGATTGGCGAAACGCACGTTGGCGAGATGCGTGGCTAACAGACAGGTAGACAGGTAGACAGGTAGACAGGTCGAACTTTCGCCGCGCTGTTACGGCGGCGTTGAGCAGGCACGCGCGCGCCGGCGCAGGCACGCGAGCCGAAGCCGCCCATGTCACGAAAGCGGCTGCGAATCGCGCGCGAACGCGCTGCGCCGGGTGCTGAACCCAACGACGCTAAACAGGATGCACGAGGAGGGAAACTGCGACGCGCACCGTCTGCCTGCTGGCAAGACGGCGGCTAGATGAGAAAGCGCGGACGTCTGCCGTTCAGGCGGCGAAACTGTTCGAAAACGTACTACTGCAACTGTCCAAGGCAACGCCCCTCAAATTTCAAGATAAGAGAATTCTATGCCCGCGCGCAAAGCCGAGTCAATGCACTTTCTTAAGCAGAACCGAAATATGCGGTGAAGCGCACGTCGGGTGTGGCGTGATGTCCACGCACGTTCGCTGCGCTTTTCGCGAGGCGCTTTCTATACTGGGATCAGCCGTCAGCACAACGGATCGCGCGTACTAAAGATCCGAAAGGTCCGACCATTCATCCGGCTTTCAGGTCGCTCAATAGCAGCTAACGACGAGGCGATCACTGGAGGGAGACATGAGCGTTTCAGCCACGCACCCCGGCTCGGGCGCGATCGGCGCGCCTGCGCCGCACAAACCGGCGCTCCGTTCGCTGGCGCTTGCCGCATTGGGCGTCGTCTATGGCGATATCGGCACGAGTCCGCTGTACACGCTGCAAACCGTGTTCGCGTCATCGGGCGGTTTGCCGCTAACGCCGTTGAACGTGATCGGCATCGTGTCGCTGATCTTCTGGTCGCTGACCGTCGTCGTGTCGCTCAAGTACGTGACGCTGATCCTACGCGCGAACAATCACGGCGAGGGCGGCATCATGGCGCTGCTCGCGCTGGCCGCTTCGTCGGTGGTGGACCGGCCGCGCTTGCGTCATGTGCTGCTGATCGTCGGCGTGATGGGCGCAGCGCTCTTTTACGGCGACAGCATCATCACGCCCGCCATCTCCGTGCTGAGCGCGGTGGAAGGGCTGGAAGTCGCCGCGCCCTTTCTGAAGACCTGCGTGATACCCGTGACGCTGATCGCGCTCGTCACACTGTTCGTGATGCAGAAGCACGGCACGTCGGGAATCGGCGCGGTGTTCGGGCCGGTGATGGTGGTCTGGTTCGTGGTGCTGGCGGTGGTGGGCGTGACCAACGTGATTTCGGCACCCGCGATTCTCGCCGCGCTCGATCCGCTCGCCGGTCTCGCGTTCTGCCTGCGTCACGAGTGGCTGGCGTTCGTCGCGCTGGGGGCCGTCGTGCTGTCGCTGACGGGGGCGGAAGCGCTCTATGCCGACATGGGCCACTTCGGCGCGCGGCCGATCCGCATGACCTGGTTCGGCCTCGTGTTTCCGGCGCTCGCGCTGAACTATCTGGGGCAGGGCGCATTGCTGATCGCCGATCCGACCGCGCTGCAGAACCCGTTCTACCGGCTCTTTCCGCAATGGGCGCTGTATCCGATGATCGTGCTCGCGACGATCGCAACGGTCATTGCATCGCAAGCGGTGATCTCCGGCACCTACTCGATGACCAAGCAGGCGATGCAACTGGGCTTCCTGCCGCGCATGAACGTCGTCTACACGTCGGAGAAAGAAATCGGCCAGATCTACGTGCCCGGCATCAACTGGACGCTGCTCGCGGCCGTGGTGGCCGCCGTGCTCGGCTTCGGTTCGTCGACGGCGCTCGGCTCGGCGTACGGCATCGCGGTGACGGGCACGATGCTCATCACGACGCTCTTGACCTTCTTCGTCGTGCGCTACGCGTGGCACTACAACTGGCTGCTGTGCGTGTTCGCGACCGCATTCTTCTTCGTGATCGACGCGACGTTCTTCTCGGCGAATCTGCTGAAGATCGTCGAAGGCGGCTGGTTCCCGCTGATGATCGGCTTTGTGATGTTCACGATCATGGCGACATGGGGACGCGGCGGGGAAATCATGCGGGCCGAAGCGCGCGTGCACGCGGGCACGATGCCGCTCAAGGCGTATCTGGAGAAGCTGATCGCGTGTCAGCCGGTGCGCGTTCCCGGCACGGCGATCTTTCTCACGCCGAATCCGGACAGCGTGCCGCATGCGCTCGTCAACAACCTGATGCACAACCATGTCCTGCACGACCGCGTGGTGTTCCTCACCGTGAACAACGAGGAGATTCCGTGGGTCGACGAGCACGAGCGCGTCAGTCTGCGCACGGTCTGCGAAGGCTGTTATCAGATCACGATCCGCTACGGCTTCAAGGATGAAGTCGATCTGCCGAAGGCACTCGCAACCGCGAGCACGCTGGGTCTCGATTTCGATCCCTGCGCGGCGTCGTATTTCCTGAGCCGTGCGACCGTCGTGCCGACGCCGGGCGCGGGCATGGCGATGTGGCGCGAGCGTCTGTTCGCGGTGATGCTGCACAACGTTGGCAACGTGGCGGCGTATTTCAAGTTGCCCGCCAACCGCGTGATCGAGGTCGGCGCGCGGGTGGAGATATGAGGCGGCGAGGATGTCCGACGCGCTGCGGCGCGGCATGCGTTTGCATTCCCCAATTTGCCCGACCATACTGCGCGGGTGTCGCATTCTTCAGGTGGAACGCAGATGAGCCATGACGCTACACAGCAACACGACCACGACCACGACCATGGGCATGACCATGAGCACGAAGGCAGTGCGCTGTCCGAGATGGATCTGCGCGTACGTGCGCTGGAGTCGCTGCTGATCGAAAAAGGCTACGTCGATCCGCAAGCGCTCGACGTGCTCATCGAAACCTACGAGCACAAGGTCGGTCCGCGCAATGGTGCGCGTGTCGTCGCGAAGGCATGGTCCGATCCCGGCTTTCGTCAGTGGCTGCTCGACGATGCGACGGCCGCGATTGCGTCGCTCGGTTTCACGGGGCGGCAGGGCGAGCACATGGTTGCGCTGGAGAACACGCCGGGCGTCCACAACATGGTGGTGTGCACGCTCTGCTCGTGCTACCCGTGGCCCGTGCTCGGCTTGCCGCCTGTCTGGTACAAGTCGGCGCCGTATCGTTCGCGCGCGGTGATCGATCCGCGCGGCGTGCTTGCCGAGTTCGGCGTGGCCTTGCCCGACGACACGGAGATTCGCGTATGGGATTCGACGGCGGAAGTGCGCTATCTCGTGCTGCCGATGCGCCCTGCCAACACGGACACGCTAAACGAAGCGGAACTCGCCGATCTCGTCACGCGCGATTCGATGATCGGCACGGGACTCGCGCTCGCGCCGGGCGAAGTGAAGCCCGCAAGCGGAGGCCGGCCATGAACGGCGCACAGGACATGGGCGGCATGCAGTCGTTCGGGCCCGTCGCACCCGAAACCGACGAGCCGTATTTCCACGCGGACTGGGAGCGTCGCGCGCTGGCGCTGACGATCGCGATGGGCTCGACGGGCAAATGGAACATCGATATGTCGCGTGCCGCGCGCGAGAGCCTGCCGCCCGCGCAATATCTGTCGAGCAGCTACTACGAGATCTGGTTCGCGGGCTTGTGCAAGCTGCTCATCGACACGGGACTCGCGACGCGCGACGAGATCGATAGCGGCGTGTCGCAGCGCGCCGGTGTGCCCGTGCCGCGCGTGCTCGCCGCCGGGCAGGTCAATCCGATGCTGTTTCGCGGCAGTCCCGCGTCGCGCGACGAGCCGCATCCCGCGCGCTTTGCCGTGGGCGACGCGGTGCGCACGCTGACGCTCAATCCGCCCACACACACGCGCCTGCCGCGCTATTGCCGGGGCAAGCGCGGCCGGATCGTCGCGGTGCGCGGCGCGCATGTGTTCCCCGATTCGAACGCGCTCGGACGCGGCGAGGACCCGCAATGGCTGTACACGGTGCGCTTCGATGCCGCCGAGCTGTGGGGCAAGGATACGACGGCGTCGTCGGTGTGCGCCGATTGCTGGGAGCCGTATCTCGAAGCGGACGGGACGGCATGAGCGCGCCCGCATTCACGACGTCGCAGGAAGTGTCGCGCGAGTTGCTCGAGGCGCTGCCCGGCATCCCGCGCGACGGTGCCGGCCCGGTCTTCGCCGCGCCGTGGCAGGCCGCGGCATTCGCGATGACGCTCGCGCTTCACGAGCGCGGCGTGTTCACATGGCCCGAATGGGCCGCCATCCTCGCCGATGCGATCCGCGACGCGCAGGCGCAAGGCGACCCCGATCGCGGCGACACCTACTACACGCATTGGCTGACGGCGCTCGAACGCATCGCGACGGCCAAGGGATGCGTGACGCGCGAGGGGCTGATCGAGCGCAAGGACGCGTGGGACGCGGCGGCGCGCCGTACGCCGCACGGCCAGCCGATCGGGCTGGGGTGAGCGTGCTGGCGCTTCATCGGACTGTCAACGGACTGTCAGCGGGCTGCTACCGAAGCACCGGGTCCTTGTCGGGCGGACCTTCGGGACGCTGCGGCTCGTCGTTGTGATGACCCGGCGACGGCGGCGTGAGCGGGTCCCCTTCGGGGTCGCGCGTCGGATCGGCGTTCGGATCGGGAATCGGACTGGTGTGCATGGTGTGACCTCGTGGCGTTGTGGCCGGTCGATGCAGCAACCGGCGGCGGACGCATTCGCGCTGCTCTCGCGGCAAGGTACGAAGCGTCCTGCTTTCACTAGCGTAGGCGATGACCGCGAAGACTGCTGGCGTGATCGCTGAAGCAACGCTTCGATCTGGTTCGATACGGCTCAATGCCTGGCCCGGCGGACGCCCTGCCGGTCCACTGTCAGCCGCCAGTAGCGCTCCTCGGCGTACACGTCGTCGTAGCCGTGTGGCCCGAACGCGCGCAACTGGCTCTCGTACGCCGACACGGCTTCGCGCTTGAGCAGCGCCTGGCGCTCGCGGTCGAGTGTGTGTCCGGCCGCGGGGCTGGCGGGCGTCGCGACGATGCCGCGCCCGGCCAGATCGACGAGCCGCTGCTGGACGAGCCCCGGCATCGGGCGATAGATCGCTTCCTCGTAAGCGAACCATTCGAGGTGCGACATGCGCGGCAGAATCTCGCAACACGCCTCGAACACGCGGCCGTGGTCGTCGTGAAAGAGGCCGAGCGGCATCAACAGCGTGTTCGACGTCGAGCCGTAGATGGCTTCCTCCAGCGCGGCGGCGAGCTGGCCGATCGACGGCGAATCGCGGTATTGCGCGTCGCGAAACGGCAGCCGCAGAGGGATGGCGTCGAGCACGGCGAGCGCGTCGTTATCTTCGAGCGTGCGCGCGTGGACCGATTCGTACGCGCTCGCGAAGCCGGCCTTCTCGTCCCAATCGGTACGCATGTCCTGTGCGGGCGGCGCGGCGAACACGGTGCAGACGGCGGCATCGGGATGCGCTGCGAGCAGCGCGCCGCAACCGAAGACGGCGTCGTCGAAATGCGGCGACACGATGAACAGACGCGGGCTGGTTTCGCTCATGAGATCCTGGACTGGATGCGGGAGGGGTGCCGGCGGCGATGTATTGGGGCGTGCGGCATCGTGGACAGCTTAGACCAACGATGCAATGCGTGCTCGCCGGTTTTCGCGCTGCAGCGCGCAAGCGCCGTGCCTGGGGGGCGCATGGTTCGGCGATCTTTCCCGTATTGGCTCGCCTCATCGGCGTTGCGCTCCCGGATGTTCTCACCGTGCGCGGGCGGTTATGTCGACGATGTGGGCGCGAGGCGACTAGACGTTGCGCAGGTCTTCCGGCGTGTCGATATCGCTGAGCACGCCGGGGTCGTCGACCTCGATGCGTTTCACGGGGTGGGTGGCGAAGAGTGCGCGTGCGCCGGTGTCGCCGTCGAGGGCGAGCAGGGCGTCGCGATGCTCGATTCCGAAGCCGACGGGATGACCGCGCTGTCCCTGATAGTAGGGCGCGACGATGGGCGCGCCGTCATCGACTGCGCGCGCGACGGCTTCGATGGAGGACGCGGCGATGCGGGGCATATCGGCGAGCGCGACGATCCAGCCGTCGGCGTCGTCGCTCGCTTCGATGCCGGCGGCGAGGCTGGCGCCCATGCCGCGCTCGGCATCGGCGGAGAAGATGACATGACAGCCTGCGTCATTGAGTACGCGGGCGAGCATTTCCGAGCCGGGGCGCACGATCGCGATGACGTGCGGGACGACAAGCAGCAGCCGATGCGCGGATTCGAACGCGACGGGGGTACCGTCGGGCAGGCGGGCGAGGAGTTTATTGTGGATGCCTTCCGGGTCGAAGCGCGATCCGTAGCCGGCCGCGAGCAGCACGCCGGTAGCGAGGGAGGCGTATGCCATGGTGGCACCAGAAGGTGGGGGGTGAAGAGGGATTGTGCGGTGCAACGGGGGAGGGGGCAAGGGTTTTGTTTGGACCTGCGGTGCGGCGATGCCGGTTGGGCCTTTGCGCTGGCATCCGCTTTACGTTAGCGTGCTTCACGCGTCGCGGTTCGGGTTTTCGGCCTTTGCGCTGGCGTCCGCGTTTTGTTAGCTCGCTTCACGCGTCGCCCCTGTGCGGGGCGGCACCTACT